>JBJTUB010000186.1:0-5538 GCA_046080465.1 Vampirovibrionales bacterium
TGTCGTCACGAGGTCAAGAATGGAGGAAGTTCAAGGAAAAACAAACGGCTTTTAAGGCGTGTACACAGAAGTACATAACGAAAAAACGGATTGTTTTGACACAGAAATTACCCATTATGGGCCTTGTGACGACACTATCTAGAAGAAAGGATTGTTTTATACTGATACCTCGTTATAGCCTTGATCTCACCCTGTGGTTAAACAAAACATAGTCTGAGGTTGAGTCTTTAGCCAAGCCTGCGAAAAAGCTAGCACTCGTAGCAGAAGCAGATAGCTTTACTCGTTTACTAAATCCATCAAGTGAAGTACCAGCAAGGCCGCATGTTTTGGCTCATGAGAATAGGGGGAGTTTTTTTCATGAGTGGTTTCGGAGGACTGACCAACAGGAAACGGATCAACGGGCAGAACAACAGGCTCGATGGAATGCAGATAAAGCCGCTATAGAGGAAGCACAACAGGCTCGAAGGGATGAAGGAGATGCAAGCGTTAAAGAGGCTGAAGAAAACGGCTCGCTCCACGGCCTAGGGTTTCGTGATATAGGCAGATTTCTCTTTGGAGGAAATAAAACAGACTAGTCGCTAGGTAGTCTGAGGATGCTGACTAAGTCAAACAGACTGAGGTTGAGGCAAGCCCAGCCGTGGGGAGTCTAGGGGCGAAGCCCCTAGACTAACTCAGGGGGAAGCGATTGAGAGGTTTTTCACAATGAGAATCTTGCGTAAGAATTGAGATGATCCCTCCTCGTTGTGGGGGCGGGGGTGAGGGATATCACAAACTGCTCCTACAGGCTTGGGATGTTTATCACCTTGGTGTGCTAAGTTTGCTTTAAAAAAGCTATTCTGAAAAAGAGAGCCTGCAGAAGACTTAGAAAGATCCCCACCCATGATAAAGCCTCAAAAACGGTTTCATCCCTCCGTACACGTTTTAGGATGCTTACTTTCTATCGGTCTGTTAGGGGTGGCACTTGCCATGTACTTAACAACAGAGGCAGCGGTTATTTTAAAAGAAGATGGCCCCGCCCAGCCTGTGAATCATCAGCTGTGGCAAGCCGTGCTAGATAACTATGTGGATGCTGAGGGATGGATTGATTTCCCGAGGTTAAAAAGCAATCCCCAACCCTTGCAGGCGTATTTAGATCAGCTTAGTACGTGTCCGTTACCGCCTGCCACAGGCTATAGTTCGTTTTTCCCTACAGAAGCCAGCAAGGTGGCCTTTTACCTGAATGCGTACCATGCCCTGTTGCTTAAACTCACCATTGATGCCTACCCCACACCAACAGTCATTCCCCTAGCTCAAGGGCTGTATCAGCAACAATTTTACTACCGTATCGGAGGCCTACCCGTACAGCCGAACGATTTAAAACAGTCCTTGCTGTCTTATCTTCAGCACTACCCGTTGCTAGTTTATGCCCTAAGCACCCTAACCCTAGCAGGGCCAGCCTTGACGAACCAAGCCTTTGAAGCAGAACGCCTAGAACAACAACTTGTGGGCTTGGCCAATCATCTGGAGTCTCCCCTAGAAAAGCTAAAAAAAAAACCGCAGGTCACCTGTCTCACTTGGTTAGGACCTGCGGTTGTCTCACTTCCGAATATACAGAAAAACTTACCGTCTGATTTTCCGTTGCCTGTGCCAAGGCCGTGGGTTGATATCAGCCAAGATTGGCTAAAAAAGCCATTGATTGCTTACTGCTTGGCTCCAAACGAAGCCCCACTACCTGCCAACAATTTACTGATGGATACCTATCAGAAACGCTATCACTAGGCAACAAAAGAAACGATTTAATCTATTATAAAGAACTTTATTTTTGAAAAGGCTCAACCTAGCCTAACAAAGAAAGCTGAGAACCTAAGCCCTGATTCAACAAGATGGTTTTGTTTGCTTGCTGGGGGGTAGGAGTAACGTTATCTAACAAATCAGAGGAGATTCTACCTTGGACTTGCCCTTGAAACGTTTGGCCATTAGAAAGAGATACTTTTTCGTTAGCAATAATAGTATTCATTGCTTGTGTCATTAATTGTTGCTTCAACGAGCAGTACATGACGGTTCAGCTTTCATAATCAAAGTCAATCAACTAACATAAACAAGTGAAAGCTAGTTGTTGTTGACGTTTAGTTAACCTACAGGAAAGACTATAAACCAAACTACATGACAAAATGATGACAACTGTTTCGACTATAAGTATCGTGGGTTCATCGTGTCTTGGTATAAGCCGAATGGCTTTAGCCAAGCTCGTTCATGGGGTTGACGGCAACATCGTTGTGGCGAATCTCAAAATGGAGGTGTGGCCCCGTGGAATGCCCTGTGCTACCTACTTTGGCAATGGTTTGGCCTTGTTGAACGTATTGCCCCACGCTCACCTCCATGCTTGAACAATGGCCGTAACGGGTCGTCTCCCCTCCGCCGTGATCCACAATCACCAGTTTACCATAGCCCCCTTGCCAGCCTGCAAACACAACGTTACCCGCCTTGGCTGCTAATATGGACGTACCTACCTTACCAGCAAAATCGGTGCCTTGGTGCATCCACCCCCAACGTTTACCAAAAGGCGAGGTTATTTTAAGGTGCTTTAACGGATGACGAAAGCCTTGGGGTAAGGCATCGCCTGCATGCCAATGGCCATGATGTTCGTGGTGAGTATTATGAGTTTCATGAGCTTCATGCCATGAAGAAGCCACTGCTTCAGTGGCTTGCTGTTGATGTTCCAAGCCTTGACGCAACGAGGTCACCACGGCTTGAATCGACTCAGAGGCTTGCTGATCGAAACGCTCGTCTTCTTCAAACAAGGTACCATCAAAGGCATCCAGTACAGGGGTTTGCTCTTTTGAGAGGGTTTCCTCGGGTAGCAAGTGCAGGGTATTACTCACGGTGCTGGGGCTGGGCGTTACCACTGCCTTTGGGTTGATGGCAATAGGAGCGTTGGCTAGGGCGTGTTGTAAACGTTGAGCCACCATGGCATGTTGATGTGTACTTGGTAAGCTGGGGTTCACCTTCATGGCGTATACTTGCGTTGAGCCAAGAATAAGAGGAATTAAGCAAGTTAACACTACTTTTTGAACCAAACGAAAACCACCGTTGCGTATATGCAATAAAAAGCAGAGAATGGGGTTGAGTTTTTTGAAGCTGTGTTGTGTCGTGATTTGTTGTTGCTTCACTTGTGCCAGTAGTGTTTGTAGTTCTAATGGCAACGCCAAGGCACTAGAGAGAGGTACTTGATTACCAAGCTCGTTAATGGCAAAGGGGTTTTTAGATTGTGTGTAATATAACGTTGTTGTCATGCAATAATAATCCGCATATCCTAAAAAAGAGTGGTATAGTCTCTTAAAAAGTTTCTTTTGCATGTCTATACGTTGTCGCTACGCCCCATTTGTTCAGTCATGGTGTTCTATCTACACTCCTTCACAAACGGGTCTAGGCTCCTAGTCTAGCCTATGCCTAAAAAACTTTTTAAAAAACTATATCAGCCTTGCCTAACGATTTGTAACAAAAAGCCACCATCCACGATCGTGTACATTTAGTTTCGATGCCATCGTGCCGATACATTAAACAGATTACAAACGAAGCAACTTTAGCCAAATCCATGGTAAGCACGTTATATTGAAGTTAGTGATTCCTTAAATACTGTATGCCCTAAAGGATGTTTTTCTCATGAACTATGAATCTACCCTTTGCTTGATTCCCCGCAGCTTTAAGGCTTTTACGCTGACAGAAGTCATTACGGTTATTGGGTTGCTGGCAGTCGTTGCCGCCATTACCTTACCCATGATTCTTAATGCAGGCGTGCAAGAAGCCAATGAGGCCAAGCACAAGCAAGCCGAAGGGTTTCTAGCTCATGCTTTTTCTGAAATGAGTAGCGAAGGTATTGCCACCCCCAATATGGCCGATTTTATTACGTATTTGGAAAAGGGACGCCCCTTGCCGACAGCAGGGCGTGATTTTGATTGCCCTTTAACCGTACCTAATGATTTTACTTGGCTAAATTGCACTTCTAACAGAGGGGTAGCCACCCCTAGTACGTCTCCTTTGGGGGTGCGATTGAAAAATGGTGCCTTGTTGGTGTATCAAAACACAGCCACTACGTTTGATTTAAGCACTGCGAATCAGGTGTTTCGGGTATTGATTGATAGTTCAGGCTCTTTTGATGATAATCCTGACACGGCACGGTTGTACTATATCAATAGCTCGGGGTTGGTATCCAACCCTTAATACCATGTCTCGTTATCCCATGCTTGTCGTTTTATAGAGTCTTTTTCACTAAAAAGGGGCGTATGCAATACGCCCCTACAAAAAACGGATGACTGTATTTAGCGTTGATACAATGCTTTGGCAAAAGCACGACTTGGTTTAAAGGCAATCCGATCTCCTGCTTGTACACTGACATTCGGTGAACGCTTGCTGGCCTTGTAAGCCACATACGGCGCCACCGTACCCCGCATCACACTACGGCCAACTTTGGTTTCTAAACTCCCTTTACTACGGCCACGCTTGTGTTGTATCCCTTCTTGAATACCATTGGCAATCACGGCTCCTGCAAAACCAAGCGGAATAATGGCTCCTGCGGTTAAGCTACTGGCCAAGGCCAACGGAACCACCACGGCGGTGGCCCCCAACACGCTGGGTACTTCATCCAACAACTGACGCTTCACGGTATAGGCATCGGGGCTGGTAAGGTGTAAACGCCGACTACGACTCGCTTTTCCAAAACGTTGCACATGACCATCAGGCGTTTGAATCTGAGTCATCTGCACATCTACAAAACCAGGGCGGTGTAATTTGCGTGAAGGCAATACTTTTTCCACATACCCGTGAATCCGAGTTCCAGCAGGAATGCACGACCCCTTGTAGCAGCTGGCCACGGGCAAACTGGCACTAAAGGGTTCGCCCGCATGACTCGTTAAACTATTGTGGCTGGTGTGCAACTGTAGCACCATGGGGCTGGTAAGGCGTTTTTGATACAGAGGGCGTTGATACTCTTCAATGCTGACGTGAGCCATGGCAGGGGTAGACTTTGAACCTGTGGTATGGGAATGACTTTGGCTGTTGTTTAACGCATTGAGCAGGGCTTGACCATTACCACGGTTGGCTCCCGTGGAATAGTCGGTGGTTTGGGAGCGATACCCACCCAGTTCTGTTGCCAAGCAGACCAACGGCTGAGCTAGCATGACGGTGATTAAAAACGCAGGAAGTAAAGCGTGAGAACGGTGAAAACGCATCATAGTGAGACTTGCCTTTATTAGTTATAGAAACCTCTTTTACAGAGGCTTTTATAGCACATGAACAAAAAAGAATGCCTACCAGTAGAAGATTTGTCAAATATCTTATAGATATAAATAAGTTTCAAGCTGAAACGATGTTCAACGATCGAAAAACGATACAAATCGTTACAAACCGTTACAAACCAAGCAGGAGACCCTAAAAGTCAGAGTTCTCGAAGGCGATGCACCGTGGCTGGCAAGTCGGCAGCTAAACGACTCTGTTGATTCGGGCGACTGATTGTGCGGTGTGCGGGCGGTATGAGACGGTTGAATACACTCACAACCCCAT
>JBJTUB010000187.1:0-13409 GCA_046080465.1 Vampirovibrionales bacterium
GTACTCGTTAATTAGCTCGGTGCTGCCATCGGTAGAGGCATTGTTGAGGATGGTTAGCCCATAACGATGTACGGGTGACTCTGCCACAAACAATTGCTTCAGCGTTCGGGCAAGATGTTCCTTGCGGTTGTAGGTGATGAGGATGATATCTAGGGTAGGCATCGGTATCTTTACTGATTCTTTTGTTGTATAGTTAAATCTAGCAGATTCAAGATAGAAGTGATGCAGGAGAGTGGAGGTCAGGCGATGAGATGCTGTACCTTATAGAGGTTGTGAACGTCGAGGCCCTCACATGGACAATTGTTCAACGCTTTAGCGACCCGTCCCACCTCTTCATCGCTGATTGTAGCAAAGTTCGTCTCTTTTGGAAAGTACTTATCCCTATGAACCCTTCCTTTTCTTCTCAAGACAATCGGCCTGTGGTGTGCCTTACAGGAGCTTCTCGTGGTATTGGCGAAGCCACAGCTCAGGCACTAGCCAGCCACGGGTATCGGCTCATGTTGGTAGGCCGTGATGCCCATACCTTAGCCACTTTAAGTGATACGCTTTATCAGCGTTACGCCTTAACACCTCATAGCGTGGCGGTGTGCCTAGCCGATTTAAGCCAGCCCACCACCGTGGCTCAACAAGCACAGCACATTTTGAACGAAACCTTGCAGGCCTTTGGGCGTTTGGATACGCTCATTAACAATGCAGGAGTCGGGGGAAAGGTCGGATTGCTTACAGAGTTAAGTGATGATTCCATCGCCACCATGCTGACGCTTAATCTACACGCCCCAATGTTGCTAAGCAAACACGCTCTTGCCAGCTTTGTACAACAGGGCATTGAAGGAACCATTATCAACATTAATAGTATTGCAGGTAAAACGGCCTTTCCCTTTTGGGCGGTGTACGATGCCACCAAGCACGGCCTGAAGGCCTTTAGCGAGGCCTTGCTTGAAGAACAACGCAGCAATGGCATTCGGATTCTTTCCATTTACCCTGGAGCCTGCAATACGGCCATTTGGGATTCGTTGGATTTGGCCGCCGATGAGTCTCCGAATAAATCGGGAATGTTGCAACCTAAAGATGTTGCAGAGGCCGTGGTGTTTGCCTTACAACAGCCCAAGCATATTTTAATGAATGATATTACGCTACAACCCACTCGACCAGTTCTATAAAAGCCTCTGTAAAAAGGGGGTTCGAGGTCTCTAAGATCCTCGTTTTGCATTGCCCTTCGGGCAATCTTGAGAGGCCGGGGCGTTCGCCCCCACAGTGAGGAGGGACAATCTCAATTCTTACGCAAGATCCTCATTGTGAAAAACCTCTCAAAGGCTCCCCCCTAAAGTTATTAACGGAGGCTAACGCCCCCGTTGCCCCCCGAAAAAGAAACCAGTTCTTACGCTATTCAATGTGAGAATTGGTATAACAAGAGTTCCTCTAGCTGTAGACGACTTTTTTCAACATAGCTTTTAGTTAACACTCTCAAAATAGATTAAAAGGATCCTGCGTGGGTGGAGAAGGTGGGGGTGGCTCTGCTAAGGGAAGCGGGGCTTGAGGCAAGGCAAACAGTTGCAACTGCTCGGTGGAGCTGGGCTGAATACCGCAAATAGAACCGTAGGGGCAGTAGGCATCGGGGCAAGTGGCACTGGGCAAGGGGTAGCGACGTTCATTCATCATCCCCATCGCTAGTTGCAGGAGTTCGGCTTCAATGGCCTGATGCTCGGCCTCGCTGTAAGGCACCTCCACCACACGCAACGGATGCTTGCGTTGAGGCTTGGCTTCAACGTAATGAAAGGCCAGCATCTCATAGGTGAGAGGCCTGTTTAACTTTTGGCTAAAGTAGGGCAACAATCGCCCTAAAGCGTAAAGGTACAGTTTGGTTTGCCAATCGCTTTCTGGCAGTTTGGGGATGGCCGTGCCTGTTTTCCAATCGACAATGATAAGCTGGTCACGATACCACACCAAGCGATCGATTCGCCCCGTAAGCCACACATGCGGGGCTAAGGTAGGGTGTAGGGGAAGATGAAAGGCCCACTCGTTTTCGATGCAATGGCGTACATCGGCTAAGGGATGTTCGGTTAGGCAACGGAACAAGGCCACGCTTTGCGATTGCACGCTGGCCAAAAACGGCGATACCTCTAGCCCACGAGCCTGAAAATCCAGAAGTTTATGCACCTCTTTACCCACCACAAAATTGCCTTGGGGGCTAAGCCACTGCGATTGTTGCACTACTTTGTAGTAAAACTGAGCTTTGCACCGTTGCCACACCTTTAACTGGCTGGCTGAAAGCAGGAGGGGGGATTCTTTGCGGGCAAAGAGGGCCTTTGTTCGTGCTGAAGTAACCATGATTTTAACGTTTCTCCGTTGGCGTAGCCACCTGTTTGGCCATTCGTGCGTTGCACCCGATGACACGGTATCACCAAGCTTAAGGGGTTTCGTTTAAGGGCTTGCCCCACGGCCTGTTGCCCCTGCGGAGACCCCACGGCGGTGGCCACTTGCTGATACGTCCAGTGGCTACCCCACGGAATGTACCTCAGTGCCTGCCACACCCGTTGCTGAAATGGAGTTCCACCTAAGGAGGCGAACGTATACAGGTGCGAGGCGTGCTGTTGGCAGTAAACGCTATCCCCTGAAACGTAGGCCTGTAGCCAAGCGTGAATCGGTTTCGGCAACGCCTCCAATGGTTCTAAGAAGGGTTTTGAAGGGTCTCGTGTGTTGGCGGTATCGGCCACGTGGGCTTGCACCCAAGGGATACAATTGTGCGAGTTTAAATACAACCCTTGAAGCTTGCTTGCCTGTTCGTCGCTTTCTGCCGAACACACCAGCAAGAGGCGTTCAAAGGGGGCGAGTGTGCCTAGAAAGAAACGTGCTTTTACAGGCAGGGTTAGGCAAGGTTTAGTAGAAGGCATGGCAATAGGCGGGGAACTGCTCATTGGCGGGCAAGGTAAAACGAGACTCTCGGCAAAGTTGAATCGCCGTCATACCCGCTTGCTGGGCGGCTTCTAGCTCTGCACGACGATCTGAAAAGAACACGCAAGCCTTAGGAGGCACACGCAAGGCCTCGGCAATGCTGCGATAACTACCCACCTCGTGCTTGGCTCCTACGGCGGTATCAAAGTAGCCCTCAATGAGGGGGGTGACATCGCCCACGGTGCTATAGCCTAACAATAACTGTTGGGCTTCCACTGACCCCGATGAATAAATGGCCAAACGCTTGCCACGCTCTTTCCACTGTTGCCACCACGGCAACACATCGGGGTAAAGATGCCCCACAAACGCCCCTGTTTCGTAGCCCTTACGCCAAAGTTGCCCTTGCAAGGCTTTGAGGGCGGGGTGCTTTCTATCGGCTAGAATCCACTCGTGGAGCTGTTCTAACAATAGAGCAAGAAGGGTGGGGTGCGTTACGGCCTCGGTATGCACCAAGGGGTCAGCCTTGCTAAGGAGAGGAGATTCTTCGGCCACGAGGGTGGCTCGTACGGACTCCAGTACGTGCTGAACGCTGGACGTGCTTAATTGCTCTTGCACAAAAGCGATTAACTGCTCTGAGGCATAGGGGAACAACACCCGATGCACAAAGGCAATATCGGTAATGGTGCCTTCAATATCAAACAGTAGTACCTCGGCTTCTTCAACGGTGCTTTGCAAGGCATGGGGCGAGAGATGCCCTACGGCTTGATTAAACACCGAGACCAATCGCTCGTGATGCCGATGGTGATGCTCATCCACCCCACTGCCTGTGTAGTTCGGAACCCAACCTTCGGTAGTGCTAAACAAGCGAATGACGCTCACATTAGGCGATGCTTCTAGCTCGAACCAGTGCGTTAGACCCGCAGGCACCGAAATAAAATCACCAGCTTGACACTGCACACAGGCCACCTCGCCCGTGGCAAAGCGGAACCAAAAATACCCTTGCCCCGCTAAAAAGAAGCGTACTTCATCCTCGCTATGGGTATGTTCTTGCTTAAACTTGGCACGCAAGCCCGCCAACGCCTCGGCAGAGAGCGTATCGTGACGCACGTGCAAGACATCGGCGGTTTGATACCCGTGTCGTTGCATAAAGGGGGTAATGTAGGCAGCGTAGGCTTGTAAAATGGCTTCTTGCGTTGCATCGTGGGCGAGAACCACGGGGGTTGGCCATTGCTCTAAGCTGACGCCCCGTTCTGCCAAGCAGGCACGAATCGCCGTGGCATCGGTGACGCAGCAAGGCTCTGCTAAGGGAATGGAGCTTCCCGCTTCTTGACTAAGATAGAGTAAGGCCATGGTTAGCACACCTTATAGATAATTGAGGTTACGGAAAAAGTTTCAGGCGAGTTGATAACGAGGAGTTGACGAGATTAAATTGAGGCGTGTACACAAAAGTACATAACGAGATTTGATATCGAAACGACAAAGTTAGCGACCGCATCAAACCTTTTTTCGCACGTTTACTTCAAAGAGATACAACAACGATTCGACATGACGGCGGGCTTCGCTGACCGTACGTCC
Source organism: Vampirovibrionales bacterium (assembly GCA_046080465.1). Lineage (GTDB taxonomy): Bacteria > Cyanobacteriota > Vampirovibrionia > Vampirovibrionales > JAJTHC01 > JBJTUB01. The sequence continues at coordinate 4,468 of JBJTUB010000187.1, forward strand.
CCACGCATACAGGCCATGCCCCACCAACAAAACGCCGTACGGTGCCAAGGGGGGTAGGGTTTGCCAGTGTTCTTGCTGCCACCCATTAAACAAATCTTCCACCTGCTGGGCTAACTGGGGCATGGCTTGGCTATTGGCCACACAGGGGAAGGGCAACGTTAGATCGTGCGTTTCAATGCCCGCCAAACCTTTTAATAGCTCGAGTTGGCTTAGGGGAGTGACAAAGGCTTGACGCTGTTCGGGGGGGGCTTGCTGTTGTGCCATCAAAGAAAACACAACACTGGGCAAGGCATGAACATGCAACACACATTGCACGGCTGGGTAACGCTGATACACCCACCCGTGCAAATCGGTTTCTGCCGATGGCCGACGTTGTTCGTGCTGGGCATCGCATAGGCGGGCGTTGGGATGCACCCATAAAAAATCATTAGGGGTAAGCTGGCCTTTGTTTAAACCACTGGCAGAGATAGCCAAACTGGCAGGATGACTAGCCACCCGCACCGAAAAGTTAGAGCTGGTGGCGGGAACCCATCCCTGAGCCTCGAAAAAACGAGCCGCCTCGCATACCTCGCTGAGTGCCTGTTGGGTGGAATCATCCCACAGGGGCTGGTTTAACTGTTGGTAATGCGTTGGCGTGGAAGACATCATCATCATCATAAGGCCGTTACCGAGGCCAATTGAGCCAAGTCGCCAAAGGTGCGTGTAAAAAGACGATGAGCCGTGGCTAACAGAACCAAGCGGTACTGTTTCAACGATGCGTCTTCGTGATTCACCAAGGTGTGTTCCAAATAATCGTTTAACTGGCTGGCCAAGGCCGCTAGCGTCTCGATGGGTAAGGTTTCCAGAGAGGGGGTGGCAAGCAGGGTCGCCGCATGTGCTAGGGTATCAGCCAAGGCGGTATCGCTGGCACTGGCAAGGTTAGCAAGGGGGAGCGTCTCCAACGAGGGCAAGGAGGCCACCTCTACATCCTTTACCGAGGCTAACAATCGGCCTGCACGGCTAGTGGCTTGTTCCATGCTGGCCACAAACGAGCGATTTTCCTGAAGTAAGGTTGCTAACATCAACGCTTGTTGCAAGGCCAAAACGGGCTGTTCCATCCACGAATAACGCCCTTGGCTACAACGCAACACCTCTTTGGTTAGGGCGGGGTTTTGTTCGTGCAAGAGGGTTTCCAAGCGTTGCAGGGCAAAGGGTTCAGCCAATGCCCACACCTCTTCAAACGAGCGTTGAGCCAAGCTTCCTAGCCCTTGGTAGGCCTCGTGGCACACCTGTTTAAGGTTTACCTGTGTGTAAGGGCGAGCGGCAGCCATGCCCAAAGCGTTGGCTAACAAGGTGCTAAACACGCCGTTCACCAAACGCCGTATCCCAAAGGGATCTTTACTGCCTGTAGGAAGCTTGGTGTTGGTTTGGCTAAACAAGCCCATCCACGTATCCAGCTTATCGGCCAAGGCCACACACACACTTACAGGATGAAGGGCGGGGGCATCGCCTGCAAAGCGGGGGCGATAGTGATCCGCAATGGCGTTGGCCACCACGGCAGAATGACCTTGTTGCCGTGCGTAAGCGGCACCAATATCACCTTGAAGTTCGGTGAATTCAAACACCATCTTGGTCACTAAATCGCACTTGGCCAAGGTGGTTGCCGTCAACGCATCGGCGGTTTCTGAATCGTTTAAGCCCAAGGCCGAGGCCAAGCTAGGTACCAAACGGCAGAGACGCTCTACTTTAGCATCAATAGAGCCGAGTCCTTTTTGAAAGGTGACCCCCTGCAAGCCTTGACGATACTGCACCAAGGGCTGTTTCATATCTTCCTGATAAAAGAACTGGGCATCATCAAAACGAGGACGAATAACCCGCTCATTCCCCAATCGAATGGTGGATTCAAAGGCTTTGTTGCCGTTGCTTACAAACAAAAACAGGGGCAGTAAATCGCCGTTGGCATCTTCTAACGGAAAATACCGCTGATGTGCCTGCATCACCGTCACCAACACGGCTTTTGGTAAGCTTAAATAGTGGGGTTCAAATCGCCCTACCATCACGCTGGGGTGTTCAACAATTACGCACACTTCATCCAGTAGTTCGTGATAGCTGTTGCCCTGTACCACGTGGGCGTTTAGCTTTGTGGCTTCGTGGTGTAGTTGTTGCACAATGGTGGCCTTGCGTTCGGCGGTACTAACGATGACCTTCCCCACCTCTTTTAAGGTCTCTTGGTACACCTTAGGTGTGGCAATGGCAATGGGTTGCCCCGTGGCCTCGCCTAGCAGACGGTGGCCGTAGGTGCGGGGTTCGGCGGTCAGGCGTTCGGGCTGAAGATCGAGCGTTAAGGGCAAGGGAGTCTCATCCCAAAAGGCCATCAACCAACGAATGGGGCGGGGGAAGCTACGCTGATTGCTACCCCACCGCATAAAGCGAGGCCCTTGCAAGGTAAGCACACTTTCAAGCACGGCTTGCGGCAACACCTCGGCCACGGGAACCCCCGCCTTGGTGCGGTGTAGTACCCAGTAGGTTTCTTTACCTAGGGCTTGATGTGTGATATCGGCGAGGGTGGCGTTATTCTTTTTTAAAAACCCGAGGCCTGCCTGCGTCGGCTGGCCCTCTTTTTCTGCCACGCTCAGGGGGGGGCCTTTAAGTTCTTCGCTTACGCTGGGGGTGTGCGTTGGTAAATTGGCAATGGCCACGGCCAATCGGCGGGGGGTTTTATCAATGGCAATGCGTGCTTCGTGCAAGCCGTGCTGGGCGAGTAGTTGCGTTAAGACGGCCTGCCATTGGGTATCGATGTTGGCCACAAACCCTGGGGGCAGTTCTTCGCAACCTAGTTCAATAAACAAGGTGTGGGTAGGGGTAGATGGCGGGGGCGTGGTGGGGGTCAATAAATCGCAGAGAGCAGACATGGAAAGGCGACCTTTAAACATCAAAGGATGACAGAATACGTTAGTAGTTACTGTAACACATCATAGCCTGAGTACAAGTCTTCTATCGCTTAGCCATTTTAACGATAGACGGTATTTACTAGATAGTGTCGTCATAAAGCCTGAAAAAAAAGACCCCCGTTGCCCCCATCTTGAATGGTTTCGGTGTATAAAAATATACAGAAAACTAAGGATTCAACTATCTTGAATCTGCCTTGTATTAAAGCGGGGTGATTTCGTTAGAAGGCATCTCCCTGAGGGGGACATTTTTTCTAAAGGCGTTACGCGTATCTAACACGGGTAGCTCTAACTGTGTTAGTAACTCCAACGGCATTAAATCGTGATCTGTTAATAACACCGCCACATCCATCTGCTTTAAAAAGGCTTCGTTCAAATCGGCTTCTTTTACAGAATCATAGCTGTTACCGTGCTCATCTTCAAAATAAGGAGCATAAGGATCATAGTACTGAATCATCGCTCCTTTACGGTGCAATTCTGCCACAATTTTTTGAGCAGGCGATTCTCTCCAATCGGGAGTGTTTTTCTTGTAGCTTACACCAAGCACCAACACCTTTGAAGCTTTCAGTGCTTTTGAATGTTCGTTGAGCAAGGCTTGCACACGTTCGACAATGTAATTAGGCATGGTGTTGTTAATGGTTGTTGCCACGCTAATCATTTGCGAACTCATGGAATGTTCTTTTAATTTATAGTTTAGATACAACGGATCAATAGGGATACAGTGTCCCCCTACCCCAGGGCCAGGATAAAATGGCATAATGCCAAACGGCTTGGTGAAGGCCGCATCCAAGGCTTCCCACGTATCAATATCTAACACTTGGCATAATTGAGCCATTTCATTCACCAAGGCAATATTCACAGAGCGGAAGGTATTTTCGTAGAGTTTGGTAAACTCCGCCACTCTTAAACTAGAGACTGGATGAATTTGCTCGATAAACGACGCATACAAACGCTGCATCACCTCTAAGCACTGCGGTGTATGCCCAGCCACAACCTTAGGTGTGTTGTGTGTTTGGAAGGTGGCGTTACAGGGGTCAATCCGCTCTGGAGAGTAGCCCACAAAGTAATCTCTGCCCACAACCGCACCCTGCTGTTCTAAAGGAGCAACAATAAACTCCTCTGTCGTACCGGGGTAGGTGGTGCTTTCAAGCACAATTAGTGATCCTTTGGGTGCAAACTTCATCACTAACTGAGAAGCCCCCTGCACGTACTTCATATCAGGGTGCAGGTAGTTATCCAAAGGGGTGGGAACGCAAATAATAAATACTTGGGCTTTAGTCAACTGTTCAGGGTCGCTGGTAGGAATAAACTGGTTGCTGTTTAAGGCCTCTGATAGCTGTGTCTCATTGACATCGCCAATATAACTAGAACCACATTGTAGAGACGCTATTTTTTTTTCAGATAAATCAAAGCCAATCACGTTAAACTTCTTTTGAGCTAGAGTCATGGCGAGCGGAAGCCCCACATAGCCTAGCCCTACAACAGCCACGGTGGCTGTTTTGCCTTCAACATCACTGAGTAATTGTTCGTAACTAGAAATACTTTGGAGTAATGACATAATTACCCTCTTCTACAACCTAAATGTCCGACACTGACGAAATTTTAACCCGCTTCATGGAACCATGAGACGGTTTCCAACGCATGCATTCCCTATAAAAGCCGATACAACTTGCCACTGCTAAAAATAAGCCATAACTGTAACTTTGAATAAAACTGAGAAAGAAGAAACTAAAGCTCACCCAAGGGCTACGGTAGGTTCTTGCCGTTAGAATATCAATGAGCAAGGCATAGAGTGTTACGCAAGACCAAAACGCACCCGCCACTAAAATGCTCACCGTAAACGTATCCCACCTGAGAGCGTGGTGCAAGAGGAGGTCGATAAACGTTAGGGCTGAAAGAAGCTCCAACGGACTAGCAAGATGGGTAAAAATTATAGTAAAAGGAATCGCTCCTAAAGAAAGGCCTAAATGTTTAAAGGTTAAAAAGAACTTAAACCGGTGATAAATCCCGTTCATCGACCCCCGTTGCCAACGGATACGCTGATTAAAGAGCGACATCCAATCGGCAGGCACTTGAGTCCAACACAAAGCTTCTGGAATATAACTTAATCGGTACTTTTGTTCAGGGCGTTTAGTGGTCATGTATTCATGAACCAACAAGGTCATATCTGAGTCATCCCCTATCGCATTGTCTCGATAGCCACCTGCCGCTACCACAATGTCCTTCTTGTACAACGCAAAAGCCCCAGAAATTAAAGGCTGGGCATTAACCGCCGTCCAGCCCATCCGAGCCAACACAAAGGCTCGAATGTATTCAATACTTTGGAAGGCATAAATTGGCTTAGCAGGAATCTTGGCCACCATTCTACCATCTGGTAGCTTCGTGGCGCCTTCCATGATACGCAAGCTACAGCCTACACCAATCACTTCTTTATAAGTTAAAACTTCGGCCATAGCGATTTTTAATACTTCAGGACACACGAAAGAATCGGCGTCAATACAGACAAAATAATCGGCACTAGTAATATTTAAACCTGCATTTAAGGCATCTGATTTTCGTCCGTTGTGTTTATCAATCACAACAATACGAGGATCTTTACGAGAACGCCACACACCTTTAATGGGCTGGTGGATTAAATCGGTGGTGGTCTCAATGGAAACAGGTTGCAATTGATGCTCTTCGTGCAATACATCCATCGTCTCATCACTAGAACCATCGTTAATAACCACAATGTTATAATTTGGATAATCTAAGGTTACCAAATGATTAAGGGTATCATTAATCACCATCGATTCATTATAAGCTGGAACCAAAATAGCTACCGACGGCAATAAACGTTCATCAATCGTAGGCAGGCGTGAGAACTTCTTTTTATAGTAATAACGAAAAATCATCACCGAAGAAAACAAGAACAGCAAAAAATTAGAAATAACATAAGATAAAATAAAAACGGTGCCTATAATTTTAAACTTAATAGAGAGCATTAAGCAAAAAGCATCGACAGCAAAAAAGGCATTAACAAGCCAATGCCACAGAGACTCGACTAGAGTAATTATCATAAAAAACCTTTTTAAAAATTAGACAACCAAAAGAGATTGTGAAGGTAGTGTTCCTGCAGCAGATGATTCTGTGCGAGTTTCTTCAAGACCCTTCTCTGCTAAAGCAGCAGGTGCTGCTATCTCGTTTGAATGAAAGCCATTTGAGTGAAAAGCAGGCTGGGGAGCTGAAACGCTAAATTGCTGATAACTAGCGATTTGAGAAATAAGTGTGCTTAGTTTTTCAACAGATGCTTGAGACGGCAGAGCAGATGAGTGTTGCTCTAACACTTCTTGACAATAAGATGCAAACGCAGGCAATAACTGTTGGGCATCTAAAGAACGTACCAAAGAGTTCAAAAAGGCTTCCACGGTCCAATCTTTTCTAAAAAGAAAGGATTGTAAAATAGTTTCAAACTCTTGAGAATAAAACAGCAAGGCCAACGCAGAAAATGAAAAAGATAAGTTCGCCGTTTTTAAACTACTTTTGGCTAATTTAAACGTCTCTTGATTGGTAAGCTCTGGGAAATAGACGAGTGTCTCAAACACTAGACTTTGAATCTTAGACTGTTTAGAGATAGTCATTTTTTGGAAACGATCTTTAACCGCTTTGCCATTTAAAAACAGAAGAAGCTTATGACGCATTTCTTCTTTTTCAAAAAGAATGGTATTATCTAATAAAGTTGTTAAGAAAAGCTCTTGGTTTTTAGAAAACAATTTAAAAAGGCTCAGCTGAGAAGATAAACCGATAGAATCAGTTGCTTGCTCTGAGGCAACATATTCATTTAAAGACACATAAAACTGGGACTGAAATAACTGACGTTGCTTGTCTTTTTCTTGTTCAATGAGCGTTAATAATGGACAAAGAACCACCAATAAAAGTACTGCGTAAAACAAAACACTATTGAACATAATTAATAGTTCAAACATTCCTATCGCCAACCCTTTCAGCTGAGACTTCACTAATCACAAATTGTTGGTTTAAAGCTGCAATTCTTATCATAAAAACACACAAGTTGCTAGTAATAATTAAACAGTGCCTACATAAAACGTATTAAAAGAGTATCGTTGAGAAAAGCAACCTAAAACTTGAGTTTAAATAAAAACAACTTTAAACAAAGAGATAAAGTAGCCTAGTCACTGGGGAAAGACTTCCCAAGTGACTAGCTATCAAAATGCTAGAAATTACGTTGTAAGCCCACGGTGTACCCAAGATTACCAAAAAAGCCTTCCATATTTTGGTAATGGATACCCCAGTTAACACCCCAAGGACTCTTAGGTGTTAAGAAGTGAGTACCCCCAAAGGAGAAACCAATGGTATCGAAAGCAACCGCACGCCCTTGAGGCAATGTTGGTGTTCTAAAAAATTCAACACCTTCACCCACGGTAAAACTACCCGAGACAATACTATTGTTGCGGTAGTATTTATTAGCAAACACCGAATGAGCTACTGGCACTTTAGATACATTTTCTAAGTGGCTGTGACGCACCGTGTATCCTACACCTATGCCCAACGGCTTGATGGATTTTTCAATACTGTGAATACCAGCAGAGTTAGACTGAGATGAAAATTGGAAGAAGCGGTACATGCTGGTTGCTGTTAAACCATAAGGAAGCTTAACCGATACCCCAGGCTGGGCAATAAACTGAGGTACAATTCTGTTACCAGGGCCTGCTGTAAAGTCAACAAACGTATTCACTTTATCAGTCACCTTACGAGAGTAACCAGCCGTATAGCTTAAATCGGTATTATCAAAACGTTCGTTACGAATCATACCCGCACGGAACTTGTTTTTGTTATCGGGCGTGGTAATACTGTAGTCAATACCTTGCTCGTTCCAGTTACCACGGTCTTGGTTGCTTAAATCATCAAAACCATACCACGCACGAACACTTTGTCTGTAACGTGGCAATTTATCTTGGAACATAGCGTTCCAATCTTGAGCAGGATACAATTCTTGGGCGATCAGCATAAGCGACTCTGCCCCTTTTTTGTTGCCCTCTTTAATGTTAGAAACAAGACCTACTTCGAGAGCATCTTGCGTTAACTTGACATCTTGCAAGTTTTCAGGCTTCCCGGCAGAATCTTCCAAGGCCAAGAAGGCAGCCCCACCAATAACCTCAGGCGATACCGAAGCAATTTGCTGATTCAACGCACCTGCTTTTTGTTTAGCAACCGCTAATTGAGGGTACAACGTCACCAAAGCATCTTGAGGTTTATCAAGAGCGTTTAATACAGCTGCACGCCCAACAAGGGCATCACTGTTTTTAGCGTTCAAAGCCAAAGATTGATCGTAGCAGGTTAAGGCTTTTTGAAGATCACCAGAAAAACGGTAAGCTGTACCTAAAAAGTAGTAATCATCAGAGGTTGGGTTTTGAGCAACCGAATCAACCAACAAGCTAATAACTTTATCTCTGTTACTTTGAGCGGCTTTGTTTTTACCTTGCTTAGCAAGCAGTTGAGACATAGATAAGTAAGCACGAGCATTTTCAGGCTCGGCAGCAATCACTTGATTAAACAAAGTAATGGCTTCTTCCGTCTTGCCCGAACGCTGAGCAGATAAAGCAGAATCAAACAAGGGGCTGGCGTACGAAGAAACGAAAGAGGTGCCAACAAGAAGCGATGCACATAGAAAAGCAAAACAAACACGATATGATAACATAAGCATACAAAACCCTTTACACTTAAACCGAACAATACAAAAAATATAAAATTGAAATTTAAAAATAAATTTAAACCTTAAAATACAATTAATTGTAGAGCAAAAAAAAGGAGTTCAATGGTTTTCTTTGTGAAACCAGGAGACCATAAAAGTCTAGCTGTGTTTGTGGTTAAATAAAGAGTGTTTCCGTTATGTAGACGATCCTCCGAAACATGACTCTTTTTCAGCATCTCGATACGATCCAAGATCCTCGTTATAAACGAGGCATTCGCCACCCTCTTCCTGCCTTACTCAAGGCGATTCTATTAGGGTTTTTG
>JBJTUB010000188.1:0-1453 GCA_046080465.1 Vampirovibrionales bacterium
TAACAAATCCAGCTTTTGATTTTTCGCTACTTCCACATTTAGGGCAGTTCATATAGCACACACTTCTCTTTCTAAACAAAAGAAAAGTATACCATCTAATTAGTTAAATGTCTCAGTTATTCTAGGGGCTTCGCCCCTAGAATCCCCTATTTTTATCAGTAATTCTAGTGATTTTTATCACTTAACAAGCGTTTTTCTAGCTTTAGACGACTTTTTTCAACATAGCTTTTAGTTAACACTCTCAAAATAAAAACCCCCTTCTTACACTAAGAAGAGGGTTTTTATTTGCGCGATGAGAGATTCGAACTCCCGACCTCATGGTTCGTAGCCATGCACTCTATCCAACTGAGCTAATCACGCCTGTGTTTATGTTTATAAATTACTGTAAACATAAACAGAATGCAAGCCTTTTTTAGCGATTGTCTTTTTGACATTGGCGTATCTTCCCATTAAACTAACTAATAGCAACCCTCTGATAGTTGCCTCGTTACTACGGCTACAGAGGCTTCGCTTGTGTCCTCCTGCTTTACCGCAAAGCTAATACCATTTAAAAGGTCTTTTCCCCCTATGTTTATTAAAGCCATTGCAGGCATCAATAATGTCGATGCTCAACGTGTTTCCTTGGTCGCCCGTGCCGCAGAAGCTGCTGGCGTTGCCATGCTTGATATTGCTGCCGATGCCACCTTAGTTGCTTTGGTACGCCAAGTGGCTCCCAGTGTCAAGGTGGTTGTATCCTCTGTCATCCCTGAACAGCTTGCTGCCTTGGCCGATAGTGTTGATATGGTAGAAATTGGTAACTTTGATGCCCTTTATGAAGAAGGTCGCTTTGTGAGTGCCGAAACCGTACTTCGCCTTGCTCAAGAAACCATCGATGCCGTGGCTCAACGAGTCCCTGTCTGTGTCACCATTCCTGGGCATTTAAACCGCCAAGCACAAGTAGCGTTGGCACAACAACTCCAAACCATGGGTGCGACTCTCATTCAAACAGAAGGTGCCATCCGTTTACTAAGCGACAATCAAACGGTAGCCCCCCTCAATGCCGATGAAAAAGCCGCTCTCACCCTAGCCAACACCGAGCTGCTTGTACAAAGCAATACCTTGCCCGTTATGTGTGCTAGTGGTATTCATGCTGGTAACGTTGCAGCAGCCTTGGCTCGTGGAGCCGTAGCCGTGGGTATCGGTAGTGCTGTTAATAAGCTAAACAGCCTAGAGGCCATGGTAGAAGAGCTGACCAAGGCACAAGCCGTGGTAGCTCAAGCCATCCCACTTGCCCAAGCCGTTTAATAGGGGCTGTTTGCAACTAGTTTTAAACCGCTTTTTTCTTATACCATTTTTAGAAATGAAGGGCGTGTAGGTGATTTCTAGGAGCCTAGACTCGCAGATGAGTGCGGTGTACATAGAGGTACATAAGCTCATCGAGAATCGTAGCGACAACGAAAGCGACAGACGCCTT
>JBJTUB010000189.1:0-2920 GCA_046080465.1 Vampirovibrionales bacterium
TTACTCGGCCCTTACAAGCTCTGCGACTTTGTTTCAGCTTAGTTAGAGTATCGTAAACACATTTCTGTGTCAACCCCCTCTTTTCTGAGCCGCTTTCTCTAAAAAGAATTAAAGAAAAAACAAAAACACACTCGAAAAAAAACTATCTCCTAGCCTCGGAAAGCAGTGAACACCACTTCCTCGACCGTGAATACATAATGCTAGAAACACACCCCACTGTCAACAACCAATTTCGACAAATCCATGACAAACAAAAAAACTAAAGTTCTACTACCTACAGACGATACCTAAATTAACACAAAACATGCTAAACTAAAAATGTGTTATGAATGTCGTCTAGCCTTAAAAACAAGAGGAGTACTCTGAATAAAAAACTCGAAAACTGCTTTTACTCTATCCGAACTGCTCATTAGCCTCGCCGTACTAGGGTTGATAGCTGCACTAACACTACCGAGCATTTTCAACTCTGTTGATACCAACAGAAGAAACTCGACCTTCAAAGAAACGATTCAAGCGATTCAAACGGCCTACTTCGCGTGCGTGATGGACGATACATGTAGTTCTGGTAACTTTAACGGATTGTTTGCCGACCTTAGCCTTACTAGAGAATGTACGGCCACCACAGGCGATACCGCATGCAGAACCGCCAATATTTCAGGCAACACAGACGCTACCAACCAGTCGGGGGGCATTCTTAGCAGTGGCGTCTATTTTTGGGGATTTAGCCGCACAGATACAGCCGCAGGTGACACTTTTTAATTGACTGGAACGGCACTCAAGGCCCCAATACTGTTGGCACCGATATTTTGCAAATGAACCGTTGCTTCCATGAAACAACACCACTCACCAGCTGTTCTGATTTACCAAAAGCCAATCGCAAACACGCTGCAATCGGTCCATCCAGTGCCAGTGCTACTTCTGTTACACTCTATAACAGCTTCTTCCAATAAATTACATCATGCGATGCTTTAATAGTTGCAACGTGCCTAAGGCCTCGGTGTAGTTAGCTACAGGCATCCATAACCCTAGGCGTTTTAGGCGTTCAGCCTCCGCTTGCCCTAGCAGGGCTTCCATATCCATAGGCAACACCGTCGTATTACTCGTAACGGTTATAATGGGTATACCACGTTCTACACAACTCAACACGGGTACGCCCCCCAAGCAGTTATGCGGCACCACCAAACAGCTGAGATCTTCCACCCGTAAGGCTCTACGATGGGTAAGTGCAACAGGGATCGGAGCCTGTACCAAGCCCGTGAGTACGCAGGGTAAAAACGTGGCAGAAATATATTCCGATGCCGTTAAAGGCGAAACGAGTTCATCTCTGCGGGGTTGGGCTTCTTCCCAATCGAAGACGGGGGCGTTGGCACAGGGGATGCCCAACGCATGGCTCAACGTGTGCGAGATAATAGCCTCCAGCCCGCCGATGGGGTCGACCCCCGTGCCACTGGCGTACACACTGCCCTCGGGTTCTTGCATACGAGCCACAATCGCCAAGGCGTTAATGCCTTGTTCGGCCTGCATTCGGCGTGCCACGCTTAACGCAGCCTCGGGGTTCATCCATCGCCCTGCCGAAGCCCCTGAAGGCTGAAGCTCGATACTCAGCTCTAACGGAGCCTCGGTTTCTTGGACAGTAACACACTGCACGCCGTACACGGTTTGCACAGCGGCGTTGGTGTTGCGTTGCAGAATCTTCATGCCCGGCTCCATACCCGCATCTAACAACACACCTAAGCGTGGGCGAAGGTTCGGTGTAAAGGCTACCTGCCCTGTAAACCAAGCATCCAGCCAGTAGCCTTCGGTGTAAAAGGCGTGGGGAGGCAGTTTTTGAAACGCAGCGGCGTTGGCCACGTTAGGGTGTGTTACCACCACATCGGCCACGGTGCCTATCGCATTGAGCCATGGCATGGCATCGCCCCCATACCCCCCTTGCGAGGCTCCCACCCCCGTGGGTATCACCATGGCCACCACAAACGGGGGCTGAGTCAATGTTGAAGACTGAACGTGCATTGTATTGAATCCTTATTGTAGTCAATTCCATCTTTTTCATCTATAATTTAACAAGAAACAAGCGTCTAAATCAAACACAAAGGCTTTTTTTGATGCCAAATACCCCCTCCTCATCCCCAACCGATACCACCAACCAACAACTCCTAGGCATGTTAAGCCAAGTGCGTCAACATAAACAGCAATTCAAGTACGGTTGGCAACGCTTCAACGGTACACAAAAAGTAATGCTTGTGTTTGGTGGCCTGTTGCTCGTACTGCTAGGGTTATACAGCGTAAAAGTGATGATTGGCAGTCACATGCAACGCCTTACGCAAGAAGCCCGCCTGCTACACGAAGAAAACCTCAATTTAGAAGTCACCCTCACCGAACTCACCTCCATCCACAACCTTGAAAAAGCCCTACCACGCCTGCACGGCTTGGTAGAAGCCGACGAAAAATGGCAGCTCCGCCAACAAGCAGACGATGCCAACCAGCCCCTACTGCAAGGCACCGCCCCCCTACAGCGTGGCACCATCTACCGCTTCGCCCAAGCCTGGTAAAGCCCATTCGGGCGTGCGATGTGTTCGGTTGTATAGTTGTTGCCTTAGAGCTGGAGTCTATTCGTTTTTGTGCTTTCGGGCGAGGGCTTCCACCCATACAACGAGATGTGGAACGTGAGTTGCGTAAAACGGCGAGTCGATACTGCGTTCATACAGGACAAACTCATGAAAGAAAAAGAGTTGGCGTATGTTTAATCGGTAGACTATGATTCTTTGGCCTGAATTGCGTAGCTCTGAAGGCCAAAGTGGGGTCAAGGGGGAGCATTCGCTCTTGCATGAACAGAACTTGCGTAAGAGGCTTAGGCTGTTGAACATTCATCGCATGGGCGGACGCCCTCCCCGCTTGGCACCCACCAGCTAGAGCCTAAAAC
>JBJTUB010000190.1:0-3448 GCA_046080465.1 Vampirovibrionales bacterium
TTTGAAAATAATTTAAAGGAAGGCAGGCTGCGTATCGAATGGAACGATACAAACAACAATAACAAAGTAGACAAAAATGAAGTGGACTTAAAATTAGCTGGCAACACTATTAGCACTGCTGATATCTCTCCTGAGGCATGGCGTTCATTGGCAAATGTTATTACCACCATACAGGCATCAGGATCTAATAAAACTACTTCAAATAAACCTCAAGGTGATAATGGAACATCCTCTGTTGTCCTTCCTAAAGTAGAGAGAAAGCAGCTGTCTGCTGTTTCGGAGGCTTCTCAAGATTCAACAACAACGTATAATCATAACCTGTCCATTGGCGAGAAAGTACCTGTTAAGCACGGTAAATTAGATGCAGCCGAACGTGCGGCGTTAATTGAAAGTATGATCCCTGAAGAAATTAAAAGCGATCCTAAACGTCTAAAAGTCTTTAAAGAAGGAGCTAATATTGTTGCCCAACATCCAGATGGTGCGAAAATGTTACAGTTTGCGAAAGCTAAAGGCATAACGCTGTCGTTTGAAGAGGGAGACGGTACTAGAAGAGGAGAATACGATACCTTTAACAAGAAAATAGTTCTTACTAAGGAGGCTTTTACAGACGTTCTCGATTCAAATGATAAAGTGGAACCTGGTACAGCTAAATTAAATTTAGCACGAGTTTTGGCTCATGAGCTTGGCCATGCTTACATTCGTGAAAATAAGAGCCCAACAGATATGGTGGTGACTTATTCTGAACAAGAGATTACTCAGCCTAATGGAAAAAAAGCAATAGTATTGGCTCCCTTAACCGTGACTCGTGAAATGGCTGAAAAGCGTGGTTTTAAAGAGGCTCAAAAAGAGGAAGATTTTCAACAAAAAGGTTATTATTTTCAAGAAAACACTAAAGCCGAAGAACTTACTGTGGACTTACTCGCCAGCCGTATTGTAAATGAATCAACAGGGACTGTCTTTGCACGAACATCCGCAGAACGTATGAAGCAATTTTTATTAGAACATTACAAAGATTTACGATTAGGTGATAAGCATAACCTCGCCCAAAAACTACAAAAACTTGGAATAGAGGCTATGGATCCTAGTACCGTTACACACATACAGTCCATTCTTCAAGAGGTTAAGTAAATATTTTCAAAATAGAATCCCTCACCCTAGCCTTCTTCCCTACAAGGAGAGGGCTAGGGTGAGGCTTAATGAACGGCAAAAAACGTGACACGTCTCTACAGGGTGCTACAAGTAGAGGATGTTTACCCCGCTTTGATAGACAGCCTATAAAAAAATAACGTATACTATCTAAATAGACATGCTGTAGGTTAATATAGTGTTTTAGGTTTAAGGGGTTGGCATGATTAGCACAGGGCTACAATGGAGCATCGGCATCGGGCTGGTTGTGTTGGCAAGTGTGGGTTTTTGGTGGTGGCTACGCCGTACCCTGAATGCCGAATATTATTACAACAAAGCGATTGATTTATATGAAAAAGGCAAAACGCAACGAGCGATTATCCAGCTTGAAAAAGCCTTTAAGCTGGATCCTTCGTATCAGCCGATTATTTATAACTTAGGGGTGATTCATCTTGCGTTAAAGAACAATCATTTGGCCAAAGATTATTTCTATTTGGCATTGCAATCGAACCCTGAAGATACCTATGCCCTGTACAACTTGGGCGTGCTGGAATATGAAGATCAAAACTATCAGTTTGCTATTGATCACTGGTTGAAGTGCTTGGAATACAGCGATGAAATTGATTCGGATACCTATTACTGTTTGGGGCTGGCCTATGAAGGGCTAGAGCAGCACAGTGCAGCGTTAAGCGTGTTTGAAAAAACGTTGGAGATTGACCCCACCCATGTGGAGTGCATGGTAGCCGCAGGGCGCTTGTTTGTGCAGTTTAATAACTTGGGCAAGGGGTTAGAACTCTACGATTTAGCCCTGACTTACGATAGCGAACAAGCCGAAGCGCATCTTGGGTTGGCCTTGGTGAATGCTCGCCTACAGCAATGGGAGGATGTGACCAAAGGCTTAACCACGCTAGAGGAACTCATGCCCGACAATCCTTCGTTTTTAAACTTAGCGGGGCTGGTGGCCTTTAAAGAAGAACGTTGGAGCGATGCGGTGACATTTTTTGAGCAAGCCCTAGAGCAAACCGAGGATTACTTAGCCGCCCTTAACAACCTTGGCTATGCCTACGAAAAACAGGGGAAGTTAAAACGAGCCATTAAGTGTTTTCAAGCCGTGTTAAGCCATCCAGAGTTTCCCAGTAGCGACCGCAAGCAAATGCAGGCCATTGTGCGTAAATTGCGTCGCCCTACAGAGGAACTCAAGCTGGTAGATGAGCATGATGAAGATGCTCACGAGCAGGAGAACCTCACGGAAGGCGGGCTTGCGGAAACAACAGTCGAGCCGTTGGAGGTTCAAGCCCCGCTAGAAACTGAATCCACTGGAGAAGAAGAGGCCACGGTGGCCACAGAATCGCAAGAGAGTCACGAGCCTCCAGCAGAGGTATCTACGGTTGCTCAAGGTGAGGAGGAGGAGGAGGCCATCTTAGAGCCTTCGGTGATAGAGGCGGTAGAAGCCCCACACACCTTAGAGCTAGAAAGCCTAGCAACCACGCCTGCTACTGAAAGCTTGGTTGCCTTAGAAACGCCAGCGAGCCTTGAAGCATTGCCCTTAGATGCTGAAGGAACATCTGCTGAAGAGACCACCGAGACGGCCAGTACGCTGGTGGGGGTGTTGGCATCATCAGAGGCTGTGGTGGAAACGGAACCGAGTCAGGCTTTAGCTTCAACCGAGGTTATAAACGGACAAGAAACCAGCACGGAAGCTTCTGTGGTGATGGATGCCAAACCCGCCAAGCCTACCAAGCCAAAGCTTAGCAAAAAGGGGCGTTCGCCCTCGCAATGAAGCACCGAACGCTAGAAGCTTAAGAATCTAAAAAATGGGGTTTCTAGGGGCGAAGCCCCTAGAATAACTCAGGGGGGAGCGTTGTAGAGAGGTTTTTCACAATGAGGATCTTTCGTAAGAATTGAGATTATCCCTCCTCACTGTGGGGGCGAACGCCCCGGCCTCTCAAAGTCTTCTGAAAGACGACACCTAGGTTGGTGGCCTCCCTCACCCCAGCCCTCTCCCTTAGGTGTATTGTTTCGCATGATTACAAAGATGTTCAAGAGGGGCTTTGTAACCGATACATTTTAGAGACATTTAACTAATTAGATGGTATACTTTTCTTTTGTTTAGAAAGAGAAGTGTGTGCTATATGAACTGCCCTAAATGTGGAAGTAGCGAAAAATCAAAAGCTGGATTTGTCAAAGATGTACAACGTTGGCAATGTAAAAACTGCCCTTGTAAATATACTCGTAGTACCCCCAAAGGGCTAGGAGCTAAGACATGGGCCTTAGCGGAAGAGCTTTATGCCAGTGGTGTTTCCCTCCGACGTATCGGTCAGTT
>JBJTUB010000191.1:0-1564 GCA_046080465.1 Vampirovibrionales bacterium
ATCTTTAAGGTTTTACGTACAATGAGCTTGGGTTTTATCGCCAATCATCATATTATTTACGTCACAGCGTTGCTCTAGCGTTGTGAAACCTTAATTTATTGCGAAAGTGTGTCGTTCACGTGAATCCAACTGTTTCTACAACACCATTAAACTCGTTGTCAGCAAAACACGTTTCCCCAACATGGGTGTCAAAAACGTTGGATCATGTTCGTCATAATAGCTTTTGGGAAGTCGCTGCGGTTGAAGGCTTTGGCTCCGTACTGCCCCAGATTCTATTTTTCGTACAAAGTAATAGCGAACGCTTGGATAGGCTCTTTACCTGTGGCATTGAATGGGGAGCCCAGTTTCCTTTAGGGTTTGCGTGGCACAAACTGATGCGTCATGCGGTGTTTGAGCCTCTATTTAAACCAGAAACCTTAAAGCCGAATTTGCAACGTACCTACGATATTGGCTTGACGGCAGCATCGCTATTGCCTGTAACAGGCTTTGTTTACTATTTAACCAGTTTGCGTAACACACTGCGTGCCAAGGTGTTGCACCAAAACAGTTACGTGGGTGCGATTGGCTTGGATAAAAAAGCGGGTACTCCTCGTGAAAAAATCAGCAAAGAAGACGAAACCGCCGCCGCTAAAAAGAATTGGTCTATTTTTGCCAAGGGCGAAGCGGCATTTTTAGGGGCGGGTTTGTTATCGATTCCTGCGACGGCCTTGGCCTTAAAGAAAGGCTGGGCCTTGCCTGAAGTAACATGGAAACTAAAACAACAGCTGCCTGATATCGCCCCTTTGGGTAAGTGGTACCAAGGCCTACAACAATCATTAAAGCAAGGGGTGGAGGTTAAGCCCTTGGATTTTCTGTTTGTGGAAAACGGCGATTTGGCCAAGCTTTCTCCGTTGCAAGAGGCGGCTTCGGTGGGGATGCCCTCGTATGCGGGCTATTTACGTTTTGCTCAAGACAAGTTGGAAGTGGGCGATATTATTCCTAGAATAGTCACCTATGCCTTGGCCGTGCCGTTTGGCCCGAGTGCGGTGTTGGATAAGCCGTGGGCGAAGCAACCGTTTGAAGGCAAGCAGTTCCCTATTTTGGGGGATGGGAAGAATGTACAGTTGTTGTTACGCTTGGGCTTATCGTGCTTGGTATATACAGGCTTGCCCCAAGCTTATACCTTGCTAACACGGCAGAAGCGTGCCGAAAAAGCGGGGCTGTTGCCTGCTCGTTCACATTCTGTGATTGTATCGCCTGAACAGAAGCTAGAGTCGCCGACGCTGGGGATTGAGTCTGTATCGCAAGCACCCACCGTTGACCGAGAGCTAGCACCCACCCGCTTAAAACCAACACTCACCCCGTTATCGACGGAGGCTAGAGGGTATCGTTCTGCGCTACCCCCTTTTTCAACAGGGCTGTAATTTAATAAACTTTATATATTACAAACATCCAGAAGACCCTAAAAGTCAGAGTTCTCGAAGGCGATGCACCGTGGCTGGCAAGTCGGCAGCTAAACGAATCTGTTGATTCGGGCGACTGATTCGGCGGTGTGCGGGCGGTATGAGACGGTTGAATACACTCA
>JBJTUB010000192.1:0-3479 GCA_046080465.1 Vampirovibrionales bacterium
ATTATACAATTTGAAGAAGGCCATTGGGTTTCACCTATTTGCCGAGAGCAACGCCCCCGACAAACTCTCCCTTCCAAGCTTTTATCTTAGCACCTATGGGGCGAAGCCCCTATAAATACTCTAGGGAGGAGAGCTTGAGAGGGAGGAACAGCCTCTCAAAGTCGTCTGAAAGACGACACGAAGACGAAGAGCTTAGAAATAGGCGGTTTAAAGCTATTTGCAAACAGCCCCTAAAGGGGCTAGTCATCATCATTCATATACACCACTAAAATCTTAGAGGCCATGGAGACATTACGCTGAATAAAGTTCGTAATACTTTCTTTCATAAAATCGATCTCTGGCCCTTGAGTGTACGTTACCTCGGGTAGGCGTAAATCTGCTCGACTCAGTTCGCCTAAACGCACGAGCCGTCCTTGCTGATCGTAAAGCGGTTTATTTTCAGGGGCAATAATATTGCCATCGCTATCTTCTTCCAGCATATCCACGGTAATGGGGTTGCCGTCTTCATCGTACATCACAGGGGGCAAGGGCCGCCCTTCATCATCGTAAATCAACTCTGCTTGGGCCACCGCAATGGGCTTTTTAAAGGCATTCATTAAGGCAAATAAAGCACCGCCCCCCAAGGCTAACAGCACCAACAAATAGCCCCCTTGAAGCCATAGCCCTTGCTGCTGGCCCTCTTTAAATAAGCTGGCTAGCTCGGATTGCTTTTTATTGGGCGATTCGCTAAACTGAAACCCTTTAACATCCACCGTATCACCACGTTCGGCTTTTAATCCCACCGCCGAGGCAATCATCTCTTTAATTTCTTGGGTTTCTTGAGTGGTTAATACTTTGTTTAACACCACGGCCACCGTCATGCGTTCGGTAACGCCACTGGCGTAAATGACTTCTTTCTCTGTTTCGCTGTGGGCGTAGTTGGTGGTTTGCTTTTGGCTTTTATAGTTTTTGTCGCCCTCTTTGTTTTTATCTTGGCTTTGGTAACTAGGCGCACTGTTGCTTTCGGTGCCTGCCCCGCCGCCTTCTACTCGTTTGTTACCACTGTATTCTTCGCTTTGTAGTTGTTGGCTGACAATTAAACCCGTAGCCTCTTTCTCGTTTTTCACGAGGGGTTCCACGTTTTTGATTTTGGCTCTGGCTTGATCAAAGTTCATATCCACACTCACAGAGACCACGGCATTATCCACGCCTACCATGGGTACCAACAAGTCCATTAGCTTTTGTTTCAGCTCTTTTTCTTGCTTGGCTTTGCGAGTTTCTCGGGTGGGCATCGAGCCTGCCCCTTGGGGATTCTCATCTAAGGTGTTGCCAAAATTATCGGAAAGAACCACATTCTCTGCGGCTAGCCCTGGTACGCCATGAGCCACTAAGGCTCGGATGGTGCTGACCTGCTTTTCTTTCAACCGAAACCCGGGGTCAACAATCAGCATCACACTGGCACGAATGGGTTCATCGTTTTCGCTAAAGACACTTTCTTCAGGCTGAGAAATAATCACCTTGGCCTGCCGTATCCCGTGGATACTGGTTAGGGTGTTGGCAATCATATCGGTATTAAACTTTTTAAGCCATTCTTTTTGAACTTCGCCCTGTAGCACGGGAGGTATTTTGGCCAAGCTAATGGGTTCGGTGCTGGTAAGTTCGCTAGCGGTTTCTAGCACCATCTCGCTTTTTGCCTCGCGAGGCACTAAAATAGTTGTACCTCCATCGGCCAACTTATAGGGCTTATTCAATTCTTTAAGCTTGGCCACGGTGGCACTGGCATCGGGAACCGATAGATTGCTGTACAGCACATCCCAGTTATCGTTACTTTTGTAAGCCACCAAAGCGATGATTAATATCATGGCCAATAACAGCGTACCCAGTACAGTGCGTTGTACGGGGGTGAGGGTCGAAAAACGCTGAACAAAAGCTTGTCCGAATTGTTGTAGGGCGTTCATAAGGTGGATGCTGAGCTTCTAAAGCAAAAGACGATTAAATAGGCATGTTTTTGATATCTTGATACGCCGTGATTAATTTATTACGTACTTGAGTTGCCAGTTGCAAGCTGTGGTCGGCTTCAGTAACGCTAATCATCACTTGGTGTAAAGGGATATCCTTACCCACGGCGTAATCTTGCACGTTGGTGTGGGCGGTGTTTTGAAGGCGATTCACCTCTTGCAGGCTTTGTTTCAAGGCAGTGGCAAAGCTAGGGCTGTTGGCATCATTGTTCAGATGATTGCCATCGTCGGAGGCTTCTTCGTGAGTGGGGGTGGCTTGTGTGGCGCTTGACCCTCGCCGACGCTGAACCGACACACCCGCCAAGGGAATCCCCTTGCCCGCTTCTCCAGCAGGAGACACCAAACTAGCAAGGTTAAACGCAGTTGTACTAGGGTTGGCAAACGCCCCATCGTTTTGGGTGTAATTCACCCATTTATCGTTGGGGGTCAGCCCCCCACCTTGAGAAATACCAAGCATCATCATGGTTGGTTTCTACGCTTTCTGTCTATCTCTCTCTCTTAAACTCGATGATAGTCACTTATTTTACAAAGACTGTAATTATCAGTATAACAACCCCTATTAGAAAAACCTGCATCTTAGGGTGTAATATCCCCTAAACGAAGGGGGCGATACCGAAGAATCGTTTTTTGACGATAAAATCCATGGATACCTATTGCATTTTTACTATGTTTTTAATATCATATTACATACATAAGTATGTTTTTTGATAATTAACTAGCTTGAAAGTGAGTCTCCGCCATGCAACTACCCACGGCTTATCCCCCCTCTTTTACAACCCTGCCCTCTGCCTTGCCTCAGGTAGAGCAACGAGCCTCAGCCAGCTCAGATATCCAACCCAAAGCGTTAGCCGAACCTTCAGTAAGCGATACCTCCTCTGAGGATGGGGTACTGATGCCACAAGGTAAAACCACCTTTTTAATCAACTTGTTGGGTTGGCACGGCTTCGAGCATTTAACCTCGCGTCAGCAACGTCTGGCCGCCTATACCAGTACCGCCATCACAGGCATGACGGCGGTTAGTTTAAATTGTTTCCCCAAACATGAAGGTACTTTGCAACGGCTAGGGCATATGGCCGTGCAAGTACTTGTTACCGTGGGATCGTTGTATGTGGCACCGTTGTTGAGTGTGAAGCTAGAGCCGTGGCTATTGCCTGTGAATCAAAAAGCCACACCGAATCAATCAGCGACGGATACCAAACTCTAGGAGCTGTTTGCAAATAAACTACTGTAACTATAGAAAACTCTGCAAAAGCCCATTCATGCGTGCAGTGAAGGGTTGAACGCTGGTTGCATAAACCCCTTCGAGAAAACGGGTTTATAGGGTCGAAGCCCCTATAAATACTCGAAACATTTAACTAATTAGCTGGTATACTTTTCTTTTGTTTAGAAAGAGAAGTGTGTGCTATATGAACTGCCCTAAATGTGGAAGTAGCGAAAAATCAAAAGCTGGATTTGTTAAAGATGTACAACGTTGGCAATGTA
>JBJTUB010000193.1:0-5339 GCA_046080465.1 Vampirovibrionales bacterium
TATTTTTATCAGTAATTCTACTGATTTTTAACAACTTAACAAGAGTTAGTCTAGGTTTAGACGACTTTTTTCAAAATAGCTTTTAGTTAATACTCTCGAATAAATAAACCCAGTTGTTTTCACTGCGTGGGGCTCGGCCACTAAAGTTCCAGAGTTTTTGCCAAGCGGTGGCAATGGCTTCTTTAAACTTCATTGAAGGGGGTTCCTTTCGTTAGGGGTGTTATAGAAAGCCCTGAAAAAAGTGTCTTACCCCCTCTCCCTTAGGGAGAGGGTTGGGGTGAGGGATTTCACCAACCTAGGTATGGCTTGTTTTTCCCTCATCCTAGCCTTCTCCCTAAGGGAGAAGGAACCGTTTTTTCTTACCTGTGGGGGCTTTACAGAGCTTTCTATAACAAAAGAATCTACAAACGTTCACACGGCCAAGGTGTTTGTGCAAAGGCCAAATGCCCTGTATACAAACAGGTAAAGGCACCCTGATAGTGTGACAAGTTTTTACCCGCCAAAAAGCAATCCCCCATAAAATCTACACTTTTGTGATGATGCAACTCCGCTACATGATGGAGAGGGCGAGTGAAGCCCACGTTATCTTCCAACAAACCCACGGTATTGGTGGCATCGACTCCCAAGGCCATGCCCTTGGCTTGCAAGGCGGGCAGTTCGGCTACCTCGCCAAAGGTGGCACTGCCTAGCAAGGCGTACAGGTTGGCCTCATCCTCTAGTGTGGTGTGTTGCCACACGCCCCACGTTTGCTTTAAGGCCTCATGCGGATAATTTAACGCATACGTTAGTTTTAGCCCTTCAAAGGGTTCGGCCAGTATCCACTTTCGTCCCCCCAAGGGTAACCAACACCGCTTGGTAATACGATACCGAGGCACCACGGCCTTCACGCCAAAACATGCCCGAATCGCCTCAAACCACGGCCACGCACTGCCATCCAACAGCGGGAGTTCGGCGTGGGTTAGCAAAGCATCGGGAGCCGTGGCATCGCACAGTAGCACGTCTAAATCGTGCTGGCCACTCAGGCTCACGGCGGCTAACAAATGTTCTACAATGGAAAGGGGCGTGCGGGTCGTCGGCTCTAACAGCGTGATGCCTCGTTGAGCATCGGCCACATTGGCCAAGGTGGCGGGCAAGCGTTGCCCATTGATGATAAATACCACGCCCTGCCCTGTGCTAGCGGGCAAACGAAGCGTGGCTTGAACGTGCTTGCCTGTTAACAAGCCCTTACTTTGCAACGTTACCGATTGCCCTGACTCTAAGGCCATCACATAGGGCAAGGGGCCAAGCGGGGGAGCCACGGCCTCCATAGAAGAGGCAGAAGAAGAAAACCGTCGTGTCATTAAGTTGTCGCCCTTCCTAAGCCTCCTCGGTCGGTGTAGAGGCCACCTCCTCACGTTGCAAAGCGTTGAACGAAGCCAGTACCTGCTGAAGCTCGGCGGCTTGGCTTTCCAGTTGTTCAAAACGCTTCTTGAGTTTCTTATAATCGTTGAGTACCTGAGGGAGTTTTTCTTGACTCATCATGATTTGAAAAGCCTTGCGTTTACTGTAAGCGGGAGCTCCCACCACCGTATCACCCGCAGGGATATCGTTCATCACGCCTGATTTCGCCATGAGGATAGCCCCATCGCCAATGGTTAGGTGGTCTGCCAAGCCCACTTGCCCCGCCATCACCACACCGTTGCCAATGGTACAACTACCCGCAATGCCCACTTGCGATACAATTAAACACGCATCGCCAATGGTGTTGTTATGCCCCACTTGCACCAAATTATCGAACTTGGTATCGTTGCCCACTTTGGTTTCGGCCAAAGTGCCTTTATCAATGGTGGTGCAAGCACCTACCTCTACTCGGTTGCCCAGTACCACATTGCCCACCGAAGGTATCCGAACCAAGGTTTGATCTTTCAATAAAGCCACAGGAGCCTCGGTTTTCTCGTGCTTGCTGGCCTCGGGGGTAATAAAGCTAAAGCCATCGGAACCTACCACACAGTTGGGTTGCAGAATCACCCCATCGCCTAATACGCAACGATCCATCACCTTGGCACCTGCGTGAAGTATGCAATCGCTACCTACTTGCACACCGTACCCTAAAAAGGTATGAGCGTGAATGATTGTTCCCTCACCTACCACGCAGTTAGGCGAAATAACGGCAAAGGGCCCCACTTGGGCGGTTAAAGCTACATCGGCGGTAGGATCAATCACCGCCGTGGGGTGGATGCCTTCGTTCACCCACACAGGGGTTTCAAACAGTTGCAACAACAAGCCCAACACCAAGCGGGGGCGTTGAGCCACTAAAAACGTATACTGTCCACTGGCTAACATCTCTTCAGGAATGACGGTTTCTGCACTCACCAAGGCCGCACGGGGGCCGTTGGGAACTAAGGCCTGTAAGCCAGACTCGTTAGGGGAATAAATCATGTGCGTTGGCAACGTGGCTTTGGCAGGGTGCATTAACGCTTCAATTCGCAAGGAAGGAGTGCCAATAAGCTCAATATCGCTAGGTAATACGTTGAGTAGATCTGTTAATAAACGAGGGGCGGGGGAGGGGTGTAAACTCATGGTGGGGGAGACTCTATACAGGGGGTAGGATACAGAAACACATCTTTCAGTATAACAGAAGTACAAAAAATATTTAAGTCGTTGCGTGTTGATGGTATGCTTTTATACGATTCGCTTATATAAACTGTGTGTTTCGGAGATTGATTGAATGAGACCCCCCACCTACCTACATCCCTTGCTTGAAGCACATCACCCTCAAGCCGAACGCACCCTACAGGGGTTGTTGAACGCCCTAGCCGTGGTGGCTCAACTACGCAACAAAACAGGCGGTTGCCCGTGGGATTTAGCCCAAACCCACGAGAGTTTAAAGCGGTTTTTGCTAGAAGAAAGCCACGAGCTACTGGAGGCCATCGATTTAAAGCAACCTACCGCCATTCAAGAAGAACTGGGCGATGTGTTGTTGCAAGTGTTGCTACACACACAAATTGCCAGTGAGGCGGGGCAGTTTACCTTGGGCGAGGTAGCTCAGGGCTTGGCGGAAAAACTGATTCGGCGACACCCGCATGTGTTTAACGTGGAACCCCATCACGGCGAAGCCATTACCACGCCCGAGGCCGTAACACAACAGTGGCAAGCCATTAAAGCCCAAGAAAAGGGAGAGCCCCCCAGTAAAGTGAGTGTGCTAGACGGCGTGGCCAGTAGCCTACCCCTACTAGAGCAAGCCGCTAAATTGAGTCGCAAAGCGGTAAAGGTGGGCTTTGCTTGGCCGAACGATGAGGCTCTGCACGCCTGTGTGCAAAGCGAGTTTGATGAGTTTTGGACAGAGGCCATGGCACCCACCCCCAACCCTGATGCCCTAGAGGATGAGCTAGGCGATATGTTGTTTGCCACGGCCACCCTTGCCCAACACTACGGTATCAGCCCAGAGGCGGCCTTACTGCGGGCGAATCAAAAGTTCAGCCGTCGCTTTAAGTACATGGAAGCCTTGGCCACCCAGCCGCTAGAAACACTCAGTTTTGAGCAGTGGGATGCCCTCTGGAAGCAAGCCAAAGGGCATTCGTCTACGCAATAGAAGGCATTCGCCTTGTGCCATGAAGGGCATTCGTCCTATGCAATGAGGGTTGAACGTTGGTTGCGTCAAACGGCGAATCGATACTTCGTTTCTGTGGATGTTTGGAGACTATAAACCCGCCCGTTCTCGCCTAAGTAAGGTAATCGGCGTTAATTTTAACGTAATCGTAGGTGAGATCGCACCCCCACGCCCGCCCTTCCTGCGTACCTGCCTTCAAAAACACCTCTATCACAATGGAAGGTTCCGCTAAAATGGCCTTTGCCTCGGCCACATCAAACTCACAGGGCGACCCGTTCTCAAAAAACCGAACCACCCCCGATGAGGCTTTGATTTGCATACTCACCCGCTCTGGGATAAACGCCACGCCACAGCCTCCCATGCTGGAAAGAATCCGTCCCCAGTTGGCCGATTGACCAAAAAATGCCGATTTCACCAACGACGAGCAGATAATCGCCTTGGCCAACGTACGAGCATCTTCTACACAAGGGGCTTCCTGCACATGGGCTTCCAGTAATTTGGTGGCTCCTTCACCATCGGTGGCAATCTGCTTGGCTAACGCCACAGCAACGGCTTCCAGCCCCGCCACAAAGGTGGGGTAATCTGGGTGGGTGGGGCTATCTATCAGCGGATTGTTGGCCACGCCGTTGGCAAGAATCACAACCATATCGTTGGTGGAGGTATCGCCATCCACGCTAATTTGGTTAAAACTAGCGTGGGTCACCGTGGTTAAGGCAGTGTGCAAGGCCTCGTGAGTGATTGCGGCATCGGTTGTGATAAAACCCAGCATGGTGGCCATGTTTGGATGAATCATCCCCGACCCCTTGGTCATGCCTCCAAGCGTAACACTTACCCCACTGGAAGGTAGGGTCACTTGCACGGCGGCCTCTTTAGTAAAGGTATCCGTAGTACGAATCGCCTCGGCGGCCATGGTGCCAGCCTCGGGCGTAGAGGCCAACTGCTGAGCCACCAAGGGTATCCCTTGTTCTAGCAAGGGCATCGGCAACGGTACACCAATAATCCCTGTAGAGGCGACCATTACCTCGTTCGGTGTGCAACCCATGGCTTGAGCCGTGAGGCAAGCCAACGTTTCATTATCGGCGTGGCCTTGTTCGCCTGTGCAAGCGTTGGCATTACCACTATTAATAACGCAGGCCTTGAGAGGGTTGTGGTGTGCGTACAAGGCTTGCCCCCGCAGTACCGAGGCTGCTCGTACCGTGTTGGTGGTAAACACGCCCGCCCACTGGCAAGGCACTTGAGACACCAGCAAGGCCACATCTTTTTTACCACTGGCCTTAAGGCCCACCGTTCCCCCTGTTGCTAAAAACCCTTGGGGGGTACAAACCCCACCTGCAACCGTGGTGATAGAGGCTAAGCTAGGCATCGTCATTGTTATTCAAACCCTTTGTATAGAGAAACTATTGTTGTAACTTGTTCTATACAATAAACAAAGCGAGGGCTAGATGTCAAGGCAGAATCGACGGTTTCTGGAAAGACAACACACTTTATTATATAGGGGCTGTTTGCAAATAGTTTTAAACCGCTTCTTTCTAACTTCTTGGTGATAAGTTGCCCTAACGGGCAACGTTGAGAGGCCGTTCCTCCCTCTCAACACTCTCCCCCCTGAATTATTCGAGAGTATTAACTAAATAGCTTTAGTATTGACTCTGTGAAAATGAAACGCAATCGCTTGCTCCATATCCTTCAGTGAACGAGAGACAACCTTACCTCGCCGTTTAAATCTTGCAATCCAATGACGTAAATCGCTCCA
>JBJTUB010000194.1:0-2148 GCA_046080465.1 Vampirovibrionales bacterium
TACATTGCCAACGTTGTACATCTTTAACAAATCCAGCTTTTGATTTTTCGCTACTTCCACATTTAGGGCAGTTCATATAGCACACACTTCTCTTTCTAAACAAAAGAAAAGTATACCATCTAATTAGTTAAATGTCTCGAAGTAAGAAAGAAGCGGTTTAAAACTATTTGCAAACAGCTCCTACTTTACCTTATCTTGAGAGGCCTCGTCCCCCCCCCCCCTCTGTAACAGGAATCCATTCCCACAGATAATCGATACCACTGAGTAAACACTTCGGCTATCAAGGTGTGGTGTGATGCTGACCATGAATCCGCCTTGGGTAACTCAAGCTCGCCGATGCGGTGTACAGCTAACCAGCCTCGTACACTGTTGCCACACCAGCAAGCCTGCAGGGTGGGTAGTACCGTTGCCAAGGGCAAAGTACACGCTTGCAAGGGGATACCTAACTGTTGCAAGGCTTTACGCAATTGTTGCACCGTAATGCTAGCCAAACATCGCTCGGTTGCAGGAGTCCACCACTGGCCGTGGGTATCCAACCACACCAACCCACCGTGAGTACTTTCCGTAGCCACCCCTTCACTATCTATCCATACCGCTTCTTCTAGCTTCGTCTTAGCCAAACAAGCCTGACGCTGAACTGCCAAGGCCATGCCCACCCCACCATGCTTTAAGTGTGGCAAAGGATGCGTATAGGCCACAGGTTGCAAGCCTAAGGAAGGTTCCGTTCGCCAAGCTTGTTCAGCCGTTGGGGTTGCTGGAGCAGGGCGAAGCGTTAACACCCACACCGTTGGTAATGCGTGATGCGGGGCTTCTGCATTGCTCGATTGCAACACGGCTAACGGATTCGCCACCGTATCAGGTGCGATATACATGGCCGTGAGTCGACACACAAACGGCGATGCTTCGTTTGGCATGGATTGAATCAGCTCCGTGAGTTGATTCACCCACTGGGTTACAGACAGGGCAGGCACGCTTAGGCCAAGGTATCGAGCCTGTGTTTGTACTCGTTTAACATGGGCGTGTTGCCAACATCTCGCCGAATCACTACGAAAAGTTGTAAATACATTGTAACCTAACTGCAGGCTAGGCAACCAGTGGGCAGGCAAGGTATCGCCCACGGCGTGCCAGCGTTGATGCGGTTCGCTATAGCGATACAGGTATGTTTGTGGTATAGTAACAAGCATCATGGAGGCTCTCAGTTTCTGGGGGTTGTTTAAAGCAGTAAAGGATGCTGACTCTAAAATGATTACCACAAATATCGCTTCTGTACTAGGGTATCCTGTTTTTTTAGGTAGCCTACACGAGGCTCTGACGGCGGTGTGGCAAGCCAGTGAAGCTGGCGAACAGCCTCATATTGTTACCATTAACCCAGAAATGATGATGATGGGTGAAGCCTCTGAGCCTTTTGGTCGTCTGTTAAAACAAGCCACCTTAGCCTTACCCGATGGTGCCGGCATTGTGTGGGCTTTAAAAAAACAAGGTGTGTCGCAAGCTCGCCTACCGGGCATTGAATTTGCCGATGCTCTGCTGGCCGATTGTGCCACCCACGGCTATCCCGTGGCCTGCTTGGGTGCTAGCCCAGAGGTTCTGCCTTTAGCCTTGGCCAACCAGCAAGCAAAACACATAGGACTCAACATCGCCTACGCCCACCACGGATTTATTCCCGACGAAGCAACGCAAGAAGCCGTCGTACAAGCCATGATTGAAGCGAATCCAAGAGTGGTGTTGGTTGCCTTGGGTGTGCCTAAACAAGAAGAATGGATCGCCAAGCATCGGCATCGCTTTGCCAACACCACGGTGTTTGTGGGGGTGGGCGGTAGTTTTGATGTGTGGAGTGGCACGCTTAAACGAGCCCCCCGCTGGATGCAAGCCTGCCACCTAGAGTGGGTGTGGCGACTCAGCTTGCAACCGTGGCGACTCAAACGAAGTCTTCCGCCACTGCTGCGGTTTGTTCAACGCATCCTATAGAAGACTCTGCAAAAGGCCCATTCGGGCGTGCAATGAGTCGATGAACGTTGGTTGCGTCAGACAGCAAGTTTGTTTTGCAAAGGTTTCTATAGAAGACTCTGTAAAAGGGTTTTTCGAGGTCTCTAAGCTCATCGTTTCGCATTGCCCTACGGGCAATCTTGAGAGGCCGAGGCGTTCGCC
>JBJTUB010000195.1:0-5337 GCA_046080465.1 Vampirovibrionales bacterium
TGAAGAGTGTCCTTGGTGAGTTAGTTCCTGGAGTCCACCCGTTCCCATTCCGAACACGGCCGTAAAGACAGAGAACAGCGACAATACTTAGACCGTGAGGTTTTGGGAAGATAGCGTTTGCCAAGGTTAATATTAAAAGACGTTCCCCTCTTAGAAACTCTCTAAGAGGGGAACGTCTTTTCTTGCGAATCTTTTTAAGGAAGAATCACTTAAATTCGAAAGAGAGAAGAGCTTACTGAAGTATTCAAAGGGCTAAGTGTTTTTGGAGCTTGAGTATTTGGGAAAAGAGTAGAGTTACTACCTTGATGAAACGATATTTCACCAGTAATTTTCGGTTGTGTGGGCTTCTCGATAGTAGGTTTGTTTTTGAATAAGGTATTCAGCCCCCAGATGGAAAGTAGGGCTTCGATTCCTAAGCCTACTCCAGAAGCGATAACCAACTTACTTACAGGGTGATTATGGGTCGCTGTTTTTAAGAGATCTGACTTTAAAAGTCCCCAAGTGGCTAACCCTCCAGGGATGCAGGCACCGAGCAATACAGTCCCTGAACCAAGAACATTACCTTTTTTTTCTACGACATCATTTTGAATTTTTTGAATGATAGTGTTATCAGCCCAGTTCCAAGCAATGCCCATTAACGTAATTGCTAAAGCCATGTTGGTAAGTAACTGTGGCATCAGTGTTGAGTTCATTAGCTTAGGTAGAATTGAGCTGCGTATACTTTCTTGTTGGAAACCAAAGAAGAGCAACTTTTTTACAGCCGATGGATTCGGTAATTCTAAAAGTCGGTGTAGGCTAGCTCTATTTAACGAATCTCCTCCTCTATGACTATAAGAAAGACGAAGATAACAGTCTTGCAATGCAGGAAGCAAGCGTTCACGAGATTGAGTTTGAAAAACGTGATGATTGTTTTGCTTGCTCAGATTCAGAAACTCAGAACTTAGCTGCTGGAGTTCTACCAAGTGTGTGGAGACTCGTTGTAAATAAGCCGTGTTGATATTGAGATCAAGATAATTATCGTGAATCCCTAACTGATTCTTTGCATCGAAATCAAAGCGAATGACGCTGGGCTGTTTTAGTGTTTTATCTCCTAAGGCCACACTACCGTGACGCAGGGTCCCAACTAACTCGGCAATAGCACACGCAAGGGCTTGCTTAAAGTCTGCAGGTTGCTGTAGTGAAGGATTGGTAATGCTTGATTTAAATGAAAGCCAAAGACTACTCTTTAGTAGCTCTGCATCAGAAGCTTCAAAAAACTTCTCTTTAAAGACCTCGTCTCGATCATGAAACTCCAAAAAGCTCCAAAGGTGCTCAAAGTAATGTTTGTAACAACTAATGGCTTCTTCATCAGAGGTAAGCCCCACAGATAACAACCGTTGAATTAACGGTTGTTCTATACGATTATGACCCTGCTTAAAATCTCCACGACTAGCGTGCAGTAATGCTTGATGTAGGTGGGGCATGAAGTTCAAGAAACCCGTTTGCTCAACATGTTCTAAAGCACCTTGGGTAGACTTTAGAACAGCCTTCAGATCTTTAGGTGAATACTGTTCTAAATCCGTTAAAAAGGGAACACGCTGTTTTAAAAAAGGCTGGAAGGTATTGTGTAAATCTAAAGATTCTTTAACAAACGTGAGTTGGTTTTTAAAGCCAAGACTCCATCTCAAATGATGACTGATGGCATCATCGGGTTTGAACCGTTCCTCTATCCATTGAGTGGGTGTTTTTTGCTTCCAAAAACCAAGTTCGCTCGATACCTGCCCCAGTTGGTCGTAGCGGCCACCCGCATTTTTATCGGTCAAAGCTCCTTGTAAATCTCCTAATAAAAGGAGTCTCGGCAGTTGTTGAAGTTGGTAGAGTTCAGAGGGTGTTAAATGAGGATAAAATAAGCGGGCCTCTTGATCAGAATGACTCTTTGGAAACAGGAGGGATTCCATCATGGGCGTGACTTCAGCACGGTGAAATCGGCGGACAATTTCCTGAGTGGCTTGGTTGAGTGGTAAGGAGGCACTTTTCCAGCCGGTGTCTAAGCGTCGGGTAACGGGCATTAAACCCTGACGCCAAATGTTTAAAATTAATTTGGAAAGGTCAGATCGAAACACATCCATCCATAGGATAGTGTTGGATAAGATGGAAGGGGATTCTTGTAATCCAGGATGAAAAGCGGCTGAGTTTTCGGGAGTGTGATGGGGGCTAGGACTCATGAATGATCGTCCCCTATCGATAGCGTAGATAGTTTATTGCGGGTGAGAGTGAAGGCCGATGACTGCTGTTGTAGTTCATTCGTTTGACTTAAGCTAGAGCGTACTTGGAACTCGTCATGCAGTTGTTGCAGCCATTTACGGAGTGGCTTTAGGTTCCAGTTGGTATGTTTTTGTTTACTATCGTCAAAATCGGCATCGAGACGTGCAATACTATTGAAGACAATAAAGCTTAGAGCATTCCCAATCACCAAACAGGTAATGAGTGTTTGAATTGCATTTTGAGCTAGCAAGGCTTTATTTCTGTTGTTTTGGAAATTGTTCAAATCATTTTTACGTTCAGTTAAACGATAGAGTCGCTCTAACGGTTGCCCGAGTTCCCCAGTCAGCTCGTTGTTCTCATTGCGAAGACACAGTGCCGTAAGATGCTTTTGCATGACAGATAGGAGAGAGTGCGTTTGTTGTTCTTGTTTCCATTCACGGAGTGCTGCTTGCACATGGGGGATAATGGCTTGCTGAAGCTCACGGCTGTTTTGCATGCATTGCTGTTCCCATTCCTGACTCATTGGGTAAAGCCAATGGTCAAGTTCTTGAGTGGCAATACGTTGAAGGTTGTTATCGCGTAATGGAGCTTGTCGCATTAAGGATTGCACGAGGCGATCAAACGCTTCAATTTGAAATAAAGGCCCCAGATGCTTAAACTGTTTTAAGTGAAGATTCACTAAGGCTCGTGTTTGTCTATAGGTTTCTTCAAAGGCAACCTCTTGTTTCGGATGAATAAAGGTTCCTGTCTTCGCATCAAATAATCTTAATAACGCCTCTTTGAGTGGTGCTTTGAGGCTCGTTTTGGGATCAAACAGGTTTTGTAGCTCTAGGCAGTAAGTGGCAACCCCATGCTGTAGCTCGTGTAGGAGTCGTTGTTCCTCTTGAGGGGTTAATGTCGTGCGGTTTTTTAGGGCGACAAGACTAGGCTTAAACTTATCTTCAAATAAAGGAATGGCTTGAAGTTGCTTTCGGTAGCTTTTTAACACCTCTAAGAGCGTATCTTGTGCTGCCCATTTGAGGGGTTGGCGTTGTTTGCCATGAAGTTTGAGGGGGTTGAACAAGTCTACCTCGGGGCTAAATGCTAAGCCTTGCGATTGTTGAAAGCTTGCTTTGATGGTTTGCTTCCACCATTGGCTTAGGGGAGAGGAAGGCGTTTTGCTGGGGAGGGTGGATTCAAATGAAGCGGTCACTTTAGGTTGAAGTAAGGCATCTAGCAGTAGATCGTTTAAGCCACCTTTAATAAAGTTGAGCATGGTGAGGTTGGCCCAATTTTGACCCGCATCAAAGCCGAGACGTTCCCATTTATGCTGATTGCTCATCCACGCTTGGGCAACCCGCAATACATTAATGGCAAATACTTGGGCTCTGCCCATGGCATCCATCAAGGATAAATTGCCTAAGGATACTTGAGGCACACCACTCGCATTGAGGTAATAGCGAAGTGAGCGTTGGCATTCGGAACCAGTGGATTGCCCATGAGCTAGACCCAGCACGCCTAAGGTACTAAGCCCCCCTATCATCATAAGCGTAGCGGGCGTGTTAAAAGGGGAGCTTGCTGCTGTTGTTGGTTGAGAGCTTGGCAGAGCTGGAGGGGCGAATGGGTTTGCCACGTGAACAGAGGGGGGTGGTGTTGGTGGTTTAGATACCCCTTTTGGCCCCCGTGAAGATTCAGGAGCTTGCTGAGTTAAGAAGAATGGGTACACAGAAGACTCACG
Source organism: Vampirovibrionales bacterium (assembly GCA_046080465.1). Lineage (GTDB taxonomy): Bacteria > Cyanobacteriota > Vampirovibrionia > Vampirovibrionales > JAJTHC01 > JBJTUB01. Next base: position 3,962 of record JBJTUB010000195.1, read on the forward strand.
CATGAGAAGGGCAATCAACCTTGTTGTAAACAGCGGGATGGAGGGACAGTATCACCCTTGAGTTGGATATAGTGACAAAGGCCTTTTAAGAAGCTACAGCATAAATAGATGGACCAACAAGAACTGTGCTACACACGACACGAATCAACTAGATAGAACGTTAAGCCATTTACAATGAACACACAATTATTAGTGTAAACCGAACAAAGAAGACTGTCTACACGTTTTGATGACTTTCTCCGTAACCTGCGTTATTTAAAGAGCCAACTTTGTGAATAACCGACACGCGTTGGCGGTGGTATGTTGCATCACCTCTTCAACAGAAAGCTCTTTGATGTTAGCAATACATTCGGCGACAAACCGAGTGCGGTAGGGTTCGTTGGGTTTACCACGTTCTGGCATGGGGCTTAAAAAAGGTGAGTCTGTTTCAATCAGTAATTTATCCAGTGGGGTGGCAGCTACAGCTTCACGTAGAGTCTCGGCTTTTTTGAAGGTCACGTTGCCAGCAAAACTGATATAAAAACCATGAGCCGCCATGGTTCTTGCAAAAGAAGCATCGCCCCCAAAGCAGTGCATCACCCCTTGAAGATGCGGGTGCGTTTGTTGAGCCGTTTGAATGGCCTTCAGTACATCGTCATGGGCTTCACGGTCATGCACAATGACGGGTAGATGCAGTTCCCCCGCCAGATTCAAGGTTTGAGCAAAGCACGCTCGTTGAATGTCGCAGACTTCAGCGGGTTGATGGTAGTAATCTAGCCCTGTTTCGCCTAAGGCCACCACCTTGGGGTGCTGTGCGTAGTGGCGTAACTGCTTCAGCCAATCAGGATATTCATGCACGGCATCCGTATCGCAAGGATGAATGGCCACCGCTGCAAACACGTTGGCTTGTGATTCAGCCAAAGCAATAACTCGTTCAAAATCGGCAGGATGAACACTCGGGTTAATCAGGTAACGCACTTCATGGGTGTTGGCACGTTGCAACACCGCCTCACACGTAGGGGCGGGGTCGTGGCCATAAAGGCCGTTGATAATGTAATCAAGGTGGCAGTGGGTATCAATAATAAAGGGGGGCATCTTATTCGTCACTCAAACAACATAACGGTAGGTTTCTATAGAGTACTACAGATATGAAGAGGCGACCACGTTTCTTTATAAGAGCTCAGGAGACCCTAAAAGTCAGAGTGCTCGAAGGCGATGCACCGTGGCTGGCAAGTCGGCAGCTAAACGAATCTGTTGATTCGGGCGACTGATTGTGCGGTGTGCGGGCGGTATGAGACGATTGAACACACTCACAACCCCATTACGCACAATCGTTAAACAGTGAACAACATTACTGTTCTTACCTTCATAAGCATCCTCTTTAAGCGTGCGATCTT
>JBJTUB010000196.1:0-5873 GCA_046080465.1 Vampirovibrionales bacterium
GAGGGAGGATACTTAAAATACGATCCCATTTACTTGCATTCTGCATAAACTCTAGCCTTATTACTGAACAGGAAACACAGCTAGAGCTTACCACAAATACTATCTTAGCACATATGGGCTACTGCCCCCATTGCCCCCAAAAAAGAAACAGTTTCTTACGCTATTTAAACTGAGAGTTGGTATGAGACGTTACGACTATATAGTTAAATCCTTATTTTTCCAAACATTCTTATATTCTTTCGTTCACCAAACTCAAGTGGGGGGCAACGGGGGCGTTAGCCCCCGTTAATAACTTGAGGGGAGAGAGTTTGAGAGGGAGGAACGGCCTCTCAAAGTCGTCTAAAAGACGACACGAAACGAGGGACTGAGAACACTCGACAAACTCTTTTTCAGAGCTTTCTATAGACTCCCACAAAAAGATAAAAAAACTCGGCACAAACGGCCGAGCTACTTAAGGAGGGGTATGAGATCAAATAAACATTTAAAGTAATCTAACTGTAGAGAGAAGCAGGAAGCTTGTCAATAAAACGGAAGGTTGTTTTAGATTTTATTTAGATTTAAGAGCATCACATGCAGAGGTATCCTGTAAATACAGGATAATTGGTAGGGGTTGTGGTTTTTTAGGCGAGACGTTTGACATACTTATAAAACGACGTTGTTTGCAGAATCTTTATTAGTGTTGGCCGCTATACACGCAGACACAACCTTGTCATTTCTAGCCCTCCGCAAGAAAGACCCGCTTCTATGGATTTAACCTCGGTTTTAGGATTATTGTTAGGCTTTGGTGCCGTTTTGGGTGGCCAAGTGTTAGAGGGTGGCTCGATTATGGCCATCGTGCAACCTACCGCCTTCCTGATTGTATTTGTGGGGTCGGTAGGGGCAACGATGCTAACCTTCCCAGAATCCGATTTAAAAGTAGGGTTAAGCAAAGTTCCCGAAGCTTTTCAGGCCGATCATCACAACGCTAAAGAGGTAATGGAACTCATTTTATCGCTGGCTACCAAAGCCCGTAAAGAGGGTATTTTGGCACTTCAAAAAGATATTAGCACCATCCACGATCCATTTCTCAAAAAGGGCATGGAGCTGATGAGCGATGGCATGGATCCGCAACTTCTACGGGATATTTTAGAAACCGATATCGGCGTGGAAGAAGAGCTTTACGGGCAGGCGGCCAAGGTGTGGGAATCCACGGGGGGGTATACCCCAACGGTCGGTATTTTAGGTGCCGTATTGGGGTTGATTCACGTTATGGAAAATCTAAACGACCCCTCTAAACTGGGTTCAGGGATTGCCGTGGCCTTCGTGGCAACGGTGTATGGGGTAGGCTTTGCGAACCTCATTTTTATTCCCTTGGGTAGTAAAATAAAGTTTAAAGGCAAGCACCACGCCCACATGAAAACCATGATGGTGGAAGGTATTATGGCCATTCAAGCAGGCGAAAGCCCTAACTTTATTCAAGAGAAGCTCAAGGTTTACTACCCTGGTGCTTTACCCGAACCTCAACGATAGCAGCAATTACGAGCAGCGTCCACCGAAACGTAACATCGACTTGTTGTTTTACGAGGCCAGCGTTCGGTGCTTCATTGCTGGGGCGGATGCCCGCCGAACGGCTTTCATTGCGAGGGCGAATGCCCCTCGTCGCACGCCCGAATGGGCCTGCTAAAAAAGCGACGTCCTTCAATCAGAACGGGAATACCACGCAGTAAACAAAAACTAACGGTGATTCCTACCAAAGCCGTGTTGAGGGGGGCTAACCACGCCAGTTGTGTGGGGGTTGCACAAAGACCAAACCAAACATCGCTAGGGGCGTGTTGCCAAATAAGCAAGGCAAACACCACGGCCTTGGCCACGGCATACGTCCAACGGCTAAAACGAGACGAAACCAACAGCACGCCCCACCAACTTTGCATTAAACTACTAGAACCAAAGGCCGTAAACCCTTCTTGCAAGGCTAAGGCACGCAAGCCATCAACCCAAATGCCCCGTGTAAGCACCACCAAGGGTACCCACACAGGCACCCAACCCAGAACGGCAAAGGATACCCAGTAGGCCAGCTCCACCACTCTATCAGAGAGAATATCTATCACGGCTCCTGCGGGGCTACTTTCGCCCAAGGCACGGGCGGCGTAGCCATCCCAACCATCGGCCCAAATAACAAGCACCGTTCCCCAAAAGGCGTAAGTAAACGCATCAGGCTGGCTAGCCAAGGGCGGAAACACACAGGCCAGCACCGCAAAGGCAAAAAACATTCGCCCTACGGAAATAAGATTGGCCACCCCAAACGAGTGAGACAACCAGCGGAGAAGAGGATTCTTAATAATGACCGTCATTAGGCAGTGTGACTTTCTTAATAATTAGAGTGTTACCTTGGTTTTAAGCCTTGATTCTTAATAATTAATCAGGGCTTCTAGTAGGGAAAGTGTATTTCTTAATATTTGGTAAAACTCATAGAGGGGTATCGTTACTTTAAGGTACACTAAACATAAGCTACAAACTATAGGCTTATAGCAACCTCTGCAAAAGCCCATTCGGGCGTGCAATGAAGGGTTGAAAGCTGGGAGCCTTCGCCCTCGCAATGAACCACCGAACGCTAGAAGCGTAAAAAGCTAAAAAATGGGGTTTATAGGGGCGAAGCCCCTATAAATACTCTAGGGGGGAGAGTTTGAGAGGGAGGAACGGCCTCTCAAGATTGCCCGAAGGGCAATACAAAACGAGGAACTTAGAAGCCTCGAAAACCCCTTTCGCAGAGTCTTCTATAAGAATCTCTACAGGAATAATGAATAAGGAGCCACACCCCATGATTGCAAAACTCTTAGTCGTGGATGACAATCCCACCATTACCGAATTACTGAAAGTAAACCTTGAACTACAGGGCTACACCGTACTGGTGGCTCACAATGCGTTTGATGCCTTGGCCTATGCCCAGCAGGATAAACCCCATTTGGCGATTTTAGATTTAATGATGCCCGAGGTGGATGGCTTTACCCTGTGCCAGCGGATTCGTAAGCTGCCAGGCCGTGAACGTTTGCCTATTTTAATGCTGACAGCCTTAAGTTCTATTGAAGATAAGGGCAAGGGGTTTGAATCGGGGGCGGATGATTATTTAACCAAGCCCTTTGATGTGCAAGAACTGCTGATGCGGGTGCGTGCCTTGTTGCGTCGGGTGCAGGCCACTCCAGAAACCGCCATTCTTAAAGAGATTTTAACGGTGGGCGATTTTACGTTGATTCCTGATAGCTTAGAGGTGAATGTGCAGCAACACCGTGTAAAGCTGACGCCAACGGAGTTTGACATTTTAAACTGCCTCATTCAGCATCACGAGCAAACGGTTTCGTTAAGCAAGTTGCTGAAGGATGTGTGGGGGTATTCGCCTGATGATGATGTTGAAACGATTCGGGTGCATATTCGGCATTTGCGTTCTAAGCTCGAAAAAGTCGCTCCTGATACCGTGTATATTGAAACTATTTATGGTGGTGGGTATCGGTTGTGGGCAACAGGGAAGGCTTAGAAGATTTTTATAGGGGCTGTTTGCAAATAGTTTTAAACAGCTTCTTTCTTACTTCTTGGTGGTAAGTTGCCCTTTGGGCAACGTAGAGAGGCCGTTCCTCCCTCTCTACAACTCTCCCCCCTAAGTTATTCTAGGGACTTCGCCCCTAGAAACCCCTGTTTTTATCCGTAGTTATACTGATTTTTAACAACTTAACAAGCGTTCTTCTAGGTTTAGACGACTTTTTTAAAAACAGCTTTTAGTTAACACTCTCGAAGGTTTTTATCGTGACAACGTTTTCTCAGCCCTCGGGGCTACCGACGAACTTAATTGAATGGTCGAGCATTGCCGAACAGCCTAGGTTATGGCAACACCTACAGCAACGTTTGCAAACCGAACCCTTGCCCTCGTTTTCCACGCTTCAACAGCCTTTGTGGCTGGTGGGTGAAGGCTCTAGTTATCATGTGTTGCAGTGGGTTATCACTAATTTAGGGATGGCGTTCACATGGCCTGCGGGGGTTCGAGTGTTTCGGCCTAGAGAGTTGCAACAGGCCTTGTTTCAGTATCAACAGTTGGGCTTAAACACCCCCGAGGCTCCGTTGCCGTTTATCATTGGCCTAACACAATCGGGGCATACACGCACCCTGCACGAGGCCGTGAACGAAGCCAGCCAGCGTTTATCCCCAAAAGATACGCCGTTACCCTCTGTGGATGGCTTTTTGTTGACCAACCATCCGCACCCTGAAACGCTCACCTCGCCTTTGCAAGAACGTTGGGGCTTAGGGGCAGGGGCAGAATCCTGCGTGGCAGCCTTAAAAACCGTGACGGGCTTTTATGCGTTGTTAGAGCATTGGTTGTGTGCCTTACTGCAGCACCATCAATTGCCTGTGGGTAAGCGTTTTCAGTGGCAGGCAACGGCAGAGCAAGCCACTCAATGGCTAGAGGCTTGGCAAGAGGCATCGATGTTTGAATCGGCCTTAGCCACCCTGCTTCCTCCGCATCAGCCCACCCCCCCGTGGATGTTGTTGGCGGGCAGTGCCTTGCAGCCACTACTGGCCGAAATGCAGTTAAAATTGTTGGAAACCACCCATCACTTAACTCAATTTGCAGATGCCGAAACCTTTAAACACGGATACAAAGCCGTGCTAGCCCCCCAGTGTGCTAGTTTGCAACCCGTGCTAGTGTATGTGTGCACACCGTGTGAGCATCAGGCTCAGCAGTTGCTGCTAGATGCTACCGACCACGCCCTGCGGTTAACCACACCGATACCCCAAGTATGGCTGGGCGATGCGATGCAACTGGCGACGTTTGGTTTACCTACGCAGGCGGTGCGGTGTGGGATTCCTAAGTTGGCTGGGGTTTCTAGCCAGTTGGGCTTGCTGTTGTGGGTGCAGTGTTTGGCGTTTCATGCCAACCAACGTTTAGAGCTAGGCCAAAGCAACTTAACCAAGTTTGTGGGTTAATAGCCGTAGGGCAAAAGCAAACCGCTGGCGTATTTGTGGTATACTAGCTTGTAATTTTTTACAACACTCCCCCCTAGCCCCACGAGAGTCGCCCCCATCATGCCTGAAACTCCACCCCCCCAACCGACTGAAAACGATCTACTGCAAGCCCTGACTATCCGTGATTTCAAGGGGATTGATCACCTAGAGATTCCCACCCTCAAGCGGGTGAACCTGTTGACGGGCTTCAACAACACGGGTAAAACCAGCGTCTTGCACGCCATTGCCTTTCTGCTTGATGCCCCCTACTGGCAAGCCTATCAACAAATCCCCGCCTCTTTCTTTCAACGTATTTTACCCTTATACCAACAAGCCACCTACAAGGAATACGAGGATCGTGTCCTTTGTTCCATTCAATCGCACGATAAGAGGGAAGTTTGTTTAAAAACTCCAACCGAACTAAGCCGTGCTTTGAAAGATACCTTAAAATATGACAGCTTTCCTGATAAACCTGAGTTAGAGACGAGCCAAACCTCTAGTATAGAGATGCCTGAATTTCTTAAAAAGCTTGTTGATATTTCAAGAATAGTACTTAAAGAACAAAACCCAAATTTTTCTGAATCACAAATAGAAGAAATACTTGAAAAAAACAGACAAACCTCTCGTTTAATTCGCAGGTTAATAAGCAAAAACAGCAAGACACATGAGGTTTCGAACCCATCTCGATTTTTTGATTTAACTGAAATAAGTAGTGAACGAAAAACAGTGATTACAAAAGGAGATATACCAATCTCTATTTACTTTAATCGCTCTAGCGACTACGCCGATGTTTTTTTTGAAAACGAACCTAAAAGTTTTCCTTCTAACAACTATTTAAAGTCATCGTTGCATTTAACCAGCCAGCACTTGCTAAAATTGGCGACGGTGTTTAAAAAGAAGCAAGC
>JBJTUB010000197.1:0-5860 GCA_046080465.1 Vampirovibrionales bacterium
ATAAAATCCTTTATATAGGGGGCTGTTTGCAAATAGTTTTAAACCGCTTCTTTCGTACTTCTTGGTGATAAGTTGCCATAACGGGCAACGTTGAGAGGCCGTTCCTCCCTCTCAACACTCTCTCCCCTGAATTATTCTAGGGGCTTCGCCCCTAGATACCCCATTAAGATACGACAAAAACTAAGTGTTCACTTTGGTTTGGCAAACGGTATCTACCGTTACAATAGTTTAATTTGCAAAAAGCCCCTATCTAAATACATTTGAAAAAGAGTTGCTTCTGATATGCTCCCCCTAACAGATTTACCTATTTCGTTTGCCCATGCGTGGCACTCCCTCCCTACCCAACAGCCCGCCCAAGTACCTTGGCCACTAGCGTTAGATGGCGTGGTTGAGCATCCTCAAACGCTAAGCTATCAGCATCTGTTACACTGTCCACAAGCGTATCAGCCTCGGCGAATTGTTTCTGCCGATGGATGGACGTACAAAACAGGCTGGCACGGCGTGCTGTTAAAGCAGTTGCTTGCTAGGGTGAGTGTGGCTCAACAGTGCCAATACGTGCGTCAAGTGAATCGTCATGGTCACGAGCAGTTACTGCCCCTAAAAGAGTTGCTCGATAATGATGCCTTGCTAATAACGCACCTAGAGCAAGAACCACTGCACCCTGCCTATGGTGGCCCTGTGCGGTTGGTGAGTTTTAGCCATGTGTGGGAAGCGAGTGTGCCACAACTGACACGGCTTGAGTTTGTGAGTAAAGCCACCAAAGAAGAGCAGGCTCAGATGGAAGGCTTGCGTATTCAGCCAAGCAAAGTGTACGCGTATGATTTAAAAGCCTTGAAATCGATTGAAAAACCAGGCGAAGTTAAAACATTTTAATGAAGGATGTGCTTTGATGATGATGATGACGACCGCAACCCCTGCTTCTACTTGTAGTTATACTAGTAATGCTGGTAAGTTAGTGCTAGATACGACCAATGTTAGCGTTGCTAAAGTGGGGGCAGCCCACGGCTTGGAGCTGGAGGCCTTGTTTGCTTCTGAATCGGAGCGGGTGGCCAACGCTGTTACCCGTCTGTTTGCCAAGCGTCATAGCGAAGGGGGTTGGTGCAAGTGGCTTAACTTGGGGCAACAACCCGAGTTGCTAGCCAGTATTACCACCTATGCCCAAGCTCAAGCAGGCCAGTTTGACGATGTGGTGATTTTAGGGATTGGTGGATCCTCGTTAGGGCCCATTGCCCTATTTAAAGCCTTGTTGCATCCGTTTTGGAACAACCTGAGCCGTGAACAACGGCAAGGCTTGCCCCGTTTTCATGTGATGGATAACGTGGATGCCGATGTGATGGCGGGTTTGTTTGATGTGATAGATGTAAAACGCACCTTGGTGAATGTCATTTCAAAATCGGGGACGACGGCCGAGACCATGGCTGCGTTTATGTTACTGAAAGCCAAGCTAGAGGCCGTGATGCCAACAGAAGCCTTGGCTAAGCACTTGGTATTTACTACCGATAAAAATGTGGGCCTACTGCGTGAGCTGGGTACCGCAATGAACGTACCTTGCTTTGAAGTACCCGATGATGTGGGCGGACGCTTCTCGGTGTTTTCTGCTGTGGGCTTATTGCCCGCTGCCTTGTGTGGCTTGGATATTGCCGCCATGCAACAGGGTATCGCCGATATAGAGGCAGCCTTAGCCAACCCAGAGGTGCGGCACAACCCTGCGGCTCAAAATGCGTTGATTCAAACCACCTACCTGAACCGTGGGAAGTCTATTTCTGTGTTTATGCCGTATTCGACTCGCTTGGCCTTTGTGGCCGATTGGTATGTGCAACTATGGGCAGAATCTTTGGGTAAGGCAGAAAACTTGAAGGGTGAGACGCTTAACATTGGCCCTACCCCCCTCAAGGCGGTAGGGGCGACGGATCAGCATAGCCAAATTCAGTTGTATAACGAAGGGCCGTTTGATAAGATAACGACTTTCGTGGCGGTAGAAGCAACAGACCACAACACGCTGATTCCTGATAGTTTGCCCAGCGTGCCGAAATTAGGCTATTTGGCAAATCAGCCGTTTCATAAACTGATGACCAGCGAGTTTTTAGCGACTCGGGCGAGTTTAACCAACAATCAACGCCCAAATGTGACGATTACTTTGCCGAGTATTACACCGTACACCTTGGCACAACTCCTCTTTTTACTAGAGGTGCAAACAGGCATTGCGGGTGAACTGTTGAACATTGATCCGTTTAATCAGCCGGGGGTAGAGCTGGCCAAGCAGTACACGCACGCACTGATGGGGTCGGCGGGGTATCAGCATTTACTAGCGGATATCGGTGTTTGAGAGTGTTAACTAGAGGTTGTGTTAGTCCCTTGCTTGAAGTTGCCCTCTGGGCAACGTTGAGAGGCCGTTCTTCCCTCTCAACACTCTCCCCCCTATAAATCCGTTTTTTCAAAGGGGTTTACTCAACCAGCATTCAACACTTCATTGCACGCCCGAATGGGCTTTTGCAGAGGTTTCTATAGTTACAGTAATTTATTTGCAAACAGCCTCTATTTACAAAGACAGTTTGAGTTTTACAAAAAACGTGGTTCCCTTACCCAATTGGCTTTCTACCCAAATATCGCCTTCATGGGCTTGCACAATGTATTTTACAATGGCCAGCCCCAAACCTGTCCCCCCCAAGTGGCGTGAACGACTTTTATCCACACGGTAAAACCGTTCAAACAAACGGGGTAAATGTTTTGAATCAATCCCAATGCCTTGATCACTCAAGCTAAACGTTACCGAGCCTTCCTCAAGATTCGGGGGGAAAACCACCACCGACAAGGTACTGCCTGCGGGCGAATATTTTTGAGCGTTATCCAATAAATTATGAAACACCTGCTCTAGGGTCGATACGTTCGCCTGCACCTGCAATGTACTTTGCGGGGTAAACCCTTCAGGCAAGGAAAGGCTTAAGTGCATCCCTTTGGGTTGCACATTGTACTGTTGTAAGCGTACCACTCGCTCTAGCAAGGCAATCACATTCACAGGTACCAGCTCTAAACGGAAGTTATCGGTTTCAAATTTAGAGAGATCCAACAAATCTTCCACCAAGCCACTCAGGCGGTTGGCGTGTTGCTCCATAATCGAGATAAACTCCGTGGCCAAGGCTGTATCTTCCAACGCACCACTAAGCAAGGTTTCTGAATAACCCTTAATCACAGAAAGAGGCGTACGAAGCTCATGACTCACGTTGGCCACAAAATCTTTCTGCATTTTCTCGTTTAAAATAATATCCGTACGGTCTTCAAACACCATAAACACATAGGTGTGAAGCTGGTTAGCGTGGGTGGGGTCGGGCAAATCAAACGGCACCATATGCACTTGAAAATAATAGCGAGGCTTATCATGTGCTTTTAAGGTTTGCTGTAGGCTTTGCGGGGTTCGGGTTTCTACACAGATGCGTTGAGCCTCAATCAGCTCATTCCACGTGCTTAGCTCGGTATCTTGCAAAATATGTAGGGGCTGGTTTCGCACCTTCTCTAGGGGTAGGTTCAGGCAATCCTCTAACACAGAGTTAAGCCACAGCACCCTACCCGTTTTATTGGTAACCACCACGCCGTGGTGCATTTGCATAATGACAGAAAGCCACGGGTTTTGCAGGGTTGATAACACAGGCAACTTAGACGACTTTAACACATCGTATAAATAACCCAAGTGTTCGCTGGTATCGTGTGCCGTTGCAGCGGCATCGGCGGGGATGGCAGAAGACATAGACACAAAACCTTACAAAGAGACGGGCGTTGGTGCGGGAATCGTTAGGCGATACCCCACCCCACGCACTGTTTCGAGCAACTCTCGGGCTTCCAGCAGCTTGGAGCGTAACCGCTTGACGTGGGCATCCACCGTTCGATCCATGACCTCCATGGCTTCATCTTCCCACACATCGCTTAGCAGTTGTTCTCGGCTTTTCACATGGTTAGGTTGCTTGGCCAAGGTGGAAAGAATCCGAAACTCAATGGGGGTCAGCTTCAGCTCGGTTTCGTTCACCCAACAGCGAAACGCCGCTAAATCCATTTTAATAGGCGGTAGTTCCATAATATTACTACTGAGGGTCGGGGTGCTACTACCCACATTGGTGGCTGGCACTTGCCCTAAACGGTCTAGCATCACACGCACCCGCAACATCAGTTCTCGGGGGCTAAAAGGCTTGGTAACGTAATCATCGGCACCGCTTTCAAACCCTTGAATACGGTCAAGTTCGGCAGAACGAGCCGTGAGCATGATAATACGCACAGGTTGATGCGGACGTTTGGGGTTAATGAGGGCTTTAATCTCTTTGCATAAATCGTAGCCACTGGCATCAGGCAACATTAAATCCAGCACAACCAAATCGGGCTGCTTGCTCCAAGCATAATCACGGGCTTGGTTACCATCGTAGGCACAAAATACCTCGTAACCTTCTTTTTCTAAGTTAAAACGAAGTAGCCGTACTAAATCCGTTTCATCATCTACCACCAACACTCGAGGGCGAACCCCTGCAATCTGTTTAGAAATGGTCATACAACGTATCCTTACACAGTAGAGATTACGGAAAAAGTTTCAGGCGAGTTGATAACGAGGCGTTGAAGATATTGAATTGAGGCGTGTACAGTGACGTACATAACAAGATTCGATATCAAAACAACGAAGTTAGCGACCGCATCAAGCCTTTTTTCGCACACTCAGCAACACAACCGCTGAGCATAATGGAACTACTCTCTAGTATACCCATGATTGTCACCATATCGCAATCTATGTGACGTTTTCGTGACAATGCCCTTTATCGTGGCTTCGGCGTGATAAAACACAAAGAACCCGCATCGGGTTATGGTAAAGTAAACTAGATTTAAATACTGTGTTCGGCGGGTTAAACTAAAAGGCTTATTTCTTATGCGTTTGCTGTTGTTGTCGTTGTTATTATTGGTTAGTCTGTTTCAAAGTTGGTGTGTCAACCCTGCCTTCGGCTGGCAACAGCTAGCAAAGAGCGAGGTGACAAAAGAAGCTTTGTTACACGCAACACACTGGCCTAGTACTAAAGAGACACACCACAACCTGACCCCAAGCCCACAAGCCGATTTAGCCCTGCACGAGCTATAAGAGGGCAACCAACGCTTTAGAACTCACCACACGCAGCACCCGCATCAAGATGAACCGTGGTTGTATGAGCTGATACAAGGGCAACATCCGCATTGGGCGGTGCTTACCTGCTCTGATTCCCGTATTGCCCCCGAGCTGGTGTTTGATCAAGGCTTGGGTGATGTGTTTGATGTACGGGTGGCGGGCAATATTGTTGATGAAGCCGTGCTAGGGAGCTTAGAATATGCCGTAGAGCATCTGCATGTACCTGTGATTGTGGTGATGGGGCATGACCATTGCGGGGCAATTCATGCGGCCATGCAGCACGAGCATCCACATAACCATATTAATGCGATTATTCGCTCTCTATCGCCTGCCGTGGCGTTGGCTAAAGGAAATGAGACACAGGCCAGCGTGCAAAACGTACGGCTGATTCTTGAAAAGTTGAAGCAATCCCCAGTGATACGACACCAGTTAGCCCAAGGGCAGTTGATGTTAAAAGGAGCTTTGTATCATTTAGAAACCGAAACCGTTGAGTTTTTACCCGACACCCTATAGAAGCCTCTGAGAAAGCCCAGATTGCTCTGTTCCTTCTCCCTTAGGGAGAAGGTTAGGATGAGGGAAACGCAGGCTATACCTAGGTTGGTGACATCCCTCACCCCAGCCCTCTCCCTAAGGTGTATTGTTTCGCATGATTGCAAAGATGTTCATGGTATAGTATTAGGACTTCACTATCTTTCAGAACGAGGGCACCATGCACATTAAACTACACGC
>JBJTUB010000198.1:0-2504 GCA_046080465.1 Vampirovibrionales bacterium
TTTTACATTGCCAACGTTGTACATCTTTAACAAATCCAGCTTTTGATTTTTCGCTACTTCCACATTTAGGGCAGTTCATATAGCACACACTTCTCTTTCTAAACAAAAGAAAAGTATATCATCTAATTAGTTAAATGTCTCAGTATTTATAGGGGCTTCGCCCCTATAGACCCGTTTTCTCAAAGAGGTTTACGCAACCAGCGTTCAACCCTTCATTGCACGCCCGAATGGGCTTTTGCAGAGGTTTCTATAGTTTTTTCGTACCCTTTCTTGTAGGATATAAGAAGCACACCTAAACAATGAGAAAGGTTCTTTAAAACGTATGGTCTCTACTTCTCTGCTTACTATTTACCGTCAACGCATTACCGCTCTGCAAACAACCCTGACTCAACAAGGCTGGGATGCCTTGGTACTGCCCTCGGCCGATCCGCATTTAAACGAATATCTGCCCCCTGCCTACAAACGCCGAGATTGGCTTACGGGCTTTACAGGCAGTGCGGGCGATGTGCTGGTAACCCCCACGCAGTGCTTTGTGTTTGCCGATGGTCGCTACCACGAACAGGCCGATTTAGAAGTACCCACCGATGTGGTGACGGTTCAAAAAATCGGCTTGAGTGACGCTCTCACCTTAAACGAACAAATGAAGCAACTGGCCAACACTCATGCAGAGCAACGCCCTAGCACGCCTTGGCGATTGGTGTTTGATGCCACCTTGCACACCCATACGCAAGTAGAAGGCTGGCAGAAACTGCTGGCCTCGTTACCCGTAGAACTAACCCCGCTTTCGCTCACGGAGCCCCACCCCATCGATGCTTTGCAACGCAGCTTCGGCGAGGCTCCTGAAGCGTTTGAACATCGCCCTATTCGTTCAATGCCTGTAGAACACTGTGGCCGTTCCATGGCGGATAAGCTCACTTGGCTTCTCGAAAAAACACAAGCCGTGGGATGCGATGGTGTGATTCTTTGCAAGTTGGATGATGTGGCTTGGCTGCTCAACTTACGGGGGCAGGATATTCCGTATAATCCTGTGTTTTACAGCTATGTGCTGGTACTGCCGAACGCCCTACATGTGTTTGCTAGCCTTGAACACATCCCACAACACCTATTAGAAAATACCCTACCTGAAGGGTGGCGCTTGCATCGATACGCCTACGATACCTTTTACGCCACCGTGGCCACGCTGATACCTGCCCAACAGACCGTGGCTACTCATGGTGGCTCGACCCCCCACGCCGTGGTTCAAGCCTTAGGTAAGCAAGCACAGACCCAACATTCTTACTGGGTTCAGCAGGAAAAAGCGATTAAAACCGAGGCCGAACGCCATGGCATGAGGCAGGCCAACGCCTTGGCTAGCTTGGCCGTGGCCGATACCTTGGCTTGGTTGCGTGAACAGTACCGTACGAGCACCCCCACCACCGAAGCGGATCTTGCCAACTACATTGAACAACGGTATCGCCACTACGGAGCCTTTGATTTAAGCTTTAACACCATTGCAGGGGCAGGGGCAGCCAGTTCGATTATCCACTACAGCACGCCCGATGCTCAACGCCCCCTTCAACCCGATGATTGGGTGTTACTGGATAGCGGGGCTCAGTTTGAGTTTGGCACCACCGATTTAACTCGCACCGTGGTATTTGGCCAAACAGCCCCCACCCCCGAACATCGCCGTGCCTACACTGCCGTACTTAAAGGCGTGATACAGACCTTTCTCACTCCCTTTCCTAAAGGTACGACAGGGGCTCAAATGGATGGTGTGTGCCGAGGCTCGTTGTTTCAATTAGGGTACGATTACGCCCACGGTACAGGCCACGGGGTAGGGCATGCCCTGAACGTGCATGAAGGTCCCAACGGCATTAGTAAAGTATACAATCAACCCATTGCGTTATATAGTATTAACAGCATTGAACCTGGGTATTACCGTGCGGGCTGGGGAGGCATTCGGCTTGAAAACCTCGCCGTGGTCGCCCTTGCAGAGCATCACCCCCGATCTGAGGGAACCCCCAAGGGCGATTGGTATCACTACGACACCTTGAGTTGGGTTCCCTTTGAACCGACGTTGATAGATACCGATCTACTCACCCCCACCGAGCAGGCGTGGCTACAAGAGTATCATCGTTCGTGCGTGGCGGTGTTGAAGCAAATCAGCCCGACGCCGCTAGAGCCTCGCACCGAGCAGTGGCTACAAGAGGTCCATTCGGGCGTGCAATGAAAGCCGTTCGGCTTGTGCCATGAGGGTTGAACGCTGGCTTCGTAAAACGGCGAGTAGGTGTCGCATTCCTGTGGAGCTTTATTTATAGTCGTCATTGCGAACATCGTGAAGCAATCTCCTTAGGCTTATTGCTTCTTTGTAGAGGATTGCCACGCCTAATACCAATTTCATAAATAAAGGGCGTCTGCCGCTTTCGTTGTCGCTACGATTCTCGATGAGCTTATGTACCTCTATGGTCACCGCACTCATCTGCGAGTCTAAGCTCCTAGAAATCAACTACACGCCCTTCATTTCT
>JBJTUB010000199.1:0-1367 GCA_046080465.1 Vampirovibrionales bacterium
TAGGGGCTGTTTGCAAATAGTTTAAACCTTAGCCTTTCGCACTCTGTTGCCCTTTGGGCAACGTTGAGAGGCCGTTCCTCCCTCTCAACACTCTCCCCCCTGGGTTATTAACGGGGGCTATCGCCCCCGTTGCCCCAACACAATACACTCGTTTTAAAATCTGACAACTAACGAAACAAGCCTTTACAAACTTAAAAAGAGATAACCCCGAAGGGATTGAGCCTGAATTGCGAAGCTCTGAAGGCTCAACTGGGGTCAAGGGGTTCCCCCTTGCACGCAGGGGGTTCGCCAAGGGGGACTCTCGTGCAAGAGTCCCCGCTTGGCACCCGCCAGCTAAAGGCCAAAGCACTAAAGGAGGTTCACTCCCCTATAAAAGTAGAGTCATTTCTGTGTAGAAGATTGCCACGCTTCGCTCGCAATGACATAGGGCTTTAGGCTTTCATACCTTTACCTTGATCGATTCTTAAAATAAACCCAAGGCTTTGTGGAAGTGTGGTATACTATAAAAAATATAGTTTTAGAGTGCTTAAAGAATAAATCCAATGCCGCCGTTTATCCCCCTTACCTATCGATCCTCGTTGTGGGAAGCCCCCGCTGAATCTCATCTCCAGTTGGTGGCCTCTCTTCGGCCTGAAGCCGAGGCGGTTCCCCTTGCCAAACGCTTTAGCCTTAGCCTAGCAGGGCATGTGGCCTTGTTGGCTTTGTGCATTTTACTCCTTTGGTTGGCTCAAGTAATGGGGCTGTATACCCCACCCCAGCCAACATCCCCCACCATTGAAATGGTGATTGTGAATCAGCGTACCGCCCCCCCTAAAAACCCAAACACCACCCGCCGAGCCGAACATGCCACCCGTGCTGGAGGCGAAAAGCGGATTGATAAATTAAACGTTCAGCAAGTGGCAGGAGCTGTGGCCCCCACGGTAGCACCTGCACCGCAAGCCTCGCCTACACCGCCAGCTAAAACGTCGGCCTCAGTGGCACCGCCCACACGCCAAACAGCCGAAACCAAGCCGACCCCTCGCACCCCTAAAACCACCGAGGCCAGCGAAGCGCCTGCCACGCCTCGCACTCGTCCCAAAGCCCAAACACCTAAATCGCAAGTGATACACTCCAAACAATCGACCGCTTCTCAAGTGGTGGAAGATGTTGATTTAGACGCTCCTTCGCCCATTGTCAGCCGACCTAAATCGGCCAGTGCTAGCAGTAGCTCGGCCAGTAGTAGTGGAAGCCGTTTAGGCCCCCAAGCCATTAGTAGTAGCCATGCGAGTACGCCTCGTCAGGCCAGTGCAGGGGGTAGCGGTAGCCGACACAGTAGCCTAGGAGGGGCAGCGGGCGGTGGCGGAGAAGCGGGCTTGGATGCCCTAGCC
>JBJTUB010000200.1:0-10995 GCA_046080465.1 Vampirovibrionales bacterium
TTGGGGGTACTACGAGTATATTTACAAGGGCAGTTTTTACATTGCCAACGTTGTACATCTTTAACAAATCCAGCTTTTGATTTTTCGCTACTTCCACATTTAGGGCAGTTCATATAGCACACACTTCTCTTTCTAAACAAGAGAAAAGTATACCATCTAATTAGTTAAATGTCTCAAATAATCTAGGGGGAGAGTTTGAGAGGGAGGAACGGCCTCTCAAGATTGCCCGTAGGGCAATGCAAAACGAAGAACTTAGGAATATACGGAAAAATAGTCATTCCACTATACAATATTATTGACGGTCTGTAGCATCTTATCGCCCGATTTCATAACGTTACTATTGGCTTCAAAGGCTCGTTGGGCGGTAATTAACCCTATCAACTCTTCCACAATTTGCACGTTACTACCTTCTAAAAATCCTTGGGCAAGCCGTGTTTTACCAAACTCTCCCTGCCCTGCGACACCTACCACAGGGTTGCCACTGGCGGGGGTGTTTAGGTACAGGTTATTTCCTTGAGCCTCTAAGCCAGCGGGGTTGGCAAAGCGTGCCAACTGTAATTGCCCCACTTCTTGAATATTGCCTTGGTTGTTGCGAATGGAAAGAATCCCGTTGGGGTTAATTAAAATCTCAGCGGTATCGGCGGGTACACTCATGTTAGGAATGAGCAAGTAGCCATCACTGGTGACAATTTGGCCGTTGGCATCCCGTTTAAAGCTACCATCACGGGTGTAGGCCGTGCTACCATTATCCAGTTGCACTTGAAAAAAACCATCGCCTTGAATCGCGACATCCAACGAGTTTACCGTTTGCATCATGGGGCCGGTAATAAAATCACGCTGCGTGCCAGAGACCTTGACCCCTAAGCCTACTTGTAAACCGATGGGGTCTGTGGTGCCTTGGCTGCCTACCGCTCCAGGCGAGGAGAGGGTTTGGTTCAGTAGATCTTGAAACTCGGCACGAACCTTTTTGTAGCCCGTGGTGTTCACGTTCGCCACGTTGTTGGCGATGGTATCCATGTGGAACTGTTGCGAGGTGGCTCCTGTGGCGGCACTGTACAAGGCTCGTAGCATCATCATAAGGGTAGGTTCTCCATAGGTGTGGCTTTCGCCCTTACAATGAAGGGCGGAGTGGTGGTTTTGTGAACTCTTTTCAAGAATGGGGGTCTCATCGATAAACGTTTCTTGCACAGAAACGCAAAACGCACTTGCCGTATGATGCAAACAACGTTCAACCCCTCATGCAAGGCCGAACGGCCTAGCTTGGTTTACCAACCTCGTTAACGGCTTTACCAAGGGTTTGGTTTTGTTGCGTAATTTGACGTTGTAAACTTTCATACAATCGCATGCCCGTAATAGAGTTGAGCATTTCGCTAATCATGTTGGTGTTCGATTGTTCTAAAAAGCCTTGTATCACGGTGGTTTTAGAGTCGGCTGCTAGGGGGATGGGTTCTTCGCCCCACAGCAGGCTATCACTCACTTTCTCTAGCCCTTCGGGGCGTTTAAAAGTCACCAAGTTCAGTTGGGCAATATCCTCGCCCCCTACGGTTTTTAGTTGCCCACGAGGGCCAACAATTATCTCACTCACGTTGGTGGGCAAGGTAATGGGGCTACCACTGGTATCCAATACCCGCAGACCTTCGCCTGTTACGAGTTCTTGCTTATCGTTGAGCGTAAAATTACCGTTACGGGTGTACTGGGTTTGGCCGTTACGGCCTTCAATGGTAAACAGGGCATCGCCTTGAATGGCGATATCCAGCGGATTGTCGGTTTTACGCAAACTACCTTGGCTAAAATAAATAGGCGTGCTACTAATTTCAACCCCCGTACTGAGGGAGCCAATGTCTCGGTTACTGCCTTTATCCAGCCGATCAATTGTAATCGGCGTAAAGCTTTCCATATCTACCCGCCGAGATTTAAAACCCGTGGTGGTGGCGTTGGCTAAGTTGTTGGCCATGGTATCGGTCATCAGTTGAACGGCATTCATACCACTGGCTGCGGTGTAGATTCCACGAAGCATCATAAGGGTGTGTTAATCCTCGAGTTGATAGGCGTTTTGAAATTGATTCTCGTACTGAAGTACTTTCTTCACATAGGCTTGCGTCTCTTTGTAGGGCGGAATGCCGTGATACTTGGCAACGGCGTTTGGCCCTGCATTGTAGGCGGCTACCGCTAAAGAGGTATCGCCGTTAAAACGCTTCATTAAACTAGCCAAGTACTTGCTACCGCCCTCAATATTCTGCTCGGGGTTGAGCGGGTCTTCCACGCCCAAGCCTTCGGCGGTACTCGGCATGAGTTGCATCAGGCCTAAGGCACCTACTCGGCTTTTGGCGTTAGGGTTGTAGGCACTTTCGGCTTTAATGACCGCTTCTACCAAGCTGGGTTCTAGGCCGTACTGGGTGGCATATTTTTCGATACTGGCTTTAAACTGAGCATGCTTACTGCCCAAGAGTCCTTGCGGAAAGGCCTCGACCTTGCTCCCTAGCACGCCCTGCCCTCCAGCCGTGGGATTGTTTTTAGGGTCTATCTCTGCTTTAAAGCCGTTGCTAATGCCTTCCAACCGCTGAGAAAACAGACTAGAAAACGGACTGTTTTTCGGCTCTTTTGTGGTTGCATCGCTAGGGTTGTTGATTAACGGTGTGGGCGTTGGCACGTTAGAAGCCACGCCCAAGCGTTCTTCAATGGCTCGTACCCGCTCTAACACCGACGCATACCCCGCACTTTGGATAGTCATCATCATCATCATTGGTTTAGGTTTCTGGAGTTTCTCTCTCGTTTAGTTCAATCTATAACAGCTATCTAGCAAGTTTTGCAAAAGGGCTTTTCGCTCCCTCTCCCTTAGGGAGAGGGCTGGGGTGAGGGATGTCACCAACCTAGTTGTAGTCGGTGTTTCCTTCATCCTAACCTTCTCCCTAAGGGAGAAGGTACAGAGCAATTTAACCTTTCGCAGAGGCTTCTATAACATCTCTATAGGCAGTTCGTTTGTTTCTCGATGTTGCTACTATGGCATGCCCACCTAGGGGCGTGCATTCACCTAGCGGTGTAGGCTAGGGGATTCAAGAATGGAGGTAAAAAATCTGCATCTGTGGATGCACGAAGCCTTGATCAAGATGCGTCACACTCATAAAGTATTGGAATCCGAGAGAGAGATAAAGACATAAGTAGAGAGATTGAACAATCGTATGATGATGATGAACCATCCACTTTGGGCCTTAGGTGTATCACTGGGGGGCTTGGCCTTAATTACAAGCGTGCTGCACTTGCCCCTGCAATTGGTGTTAGCCCCCTTACCTTGGCTATGGGTGTTGGGCGGTAGTATGGTGGCTACCAGTTTAGGCATCGGTTTGCCCACCACACTGGCTACCTTACGTCGTATTCTGTTGCCCACGGCTACGGCGGTCTCGCATCAGCTTTATGAGGTACACCCCGCCTTGATTGATGATTTACTCGCCCTGTGCGATTACGCACGCCGACACGGGATGATTGCCCTTAAAGAGCAGTTACCCGCCTTAGAGGTAACGCATCCGTTTATGCAGCTAGGGTGCCACTTGCTAACCGAGAACCCTACCCAACACGAGTTACAAGAAGCCCTAACCACACGTATGGAAGTTCATTTTCGCAATGCCCAAAGCCAGGCTCAAACCTTGGAAACCATGGCGGGCTACGCCCCTACACTCGGGTTGATGGGAGCCTTACTGGGGCTGATGAAAAGCCTAAGCGATTTAGGCAACACCGCAGGAGCCACCCCCTTAAACAGTGGCGATTTAGCCATGGCCTTTAGTTGCACGTTGATTGGTTTGACTGTGGCGAATGGCTGGTGGCTGCCCTTGGCTCAACGCATACGCCAACAGGCCAGCCAGCAGTGGGTGATTGAAAGTTTGATTTTGCAAGGCCTTTTAGGGATTCATCGGCATGATCATCCGCTGAAGCTAGAGGGGGTGCTGACCAGCTTTATGGTGGGGGCCAACTTACAACCGAACGCCACCCCCGTGCAGGAATCCATGAATCGGGCGGCGGGTATCAGTCAACCTTCTTCATCGCACACCGTTTTTGATCTGGTAGAGCAGGGGCGTGTCTCGCCCGAGGTATTGCCTAATCTTTCCGCCTCGCTTCGTTCTTAGATAGTGTTGGAGTTTCCATGATATGTTACCTTCCACTCTCGAACTTAAAAGTCGACTTCACGGCCAGCAACCCAGCCTCACCTTAGGCTTGTTTAAACAACTGCAACGGTTAGAGCAGCCGTCTTCATCAAGCGATGCGTTGGTGGCTCAACAAAGCACCCAAGGGCAACGGTGGCTGATGCCCTATGCCGATATGCTAACAGGGTTGTTTGTGATTGTGTTGGTGATGTATGCCCATACCTATCAACAGTGGCAATGGAGCCGTACAGAACTGACCCGTACCCAAGTGGCCTACCAACAAGTACTGCAACAATTAGAAGCTTCTCAAAGAAGCACCCCCGCCTCGCCTCCTTCACCTACTGTAGAAATTTCCTCTCTGAAGCCCACGGCTTCAAAAAGTACGTCACACTCTTAAAGAAGAGGTTTTAGTAATATAGCAACCGCTACCAAAGAACCTTGCCCCCTCTCCCTTAGGGAGAGGGCTGGGGTGAGGGATGTCACCAACCTAGGTATTGCCTGTGTTTCCCTCATCCTAACCTTCTCCCTAAGGGAGAAGGAACAGAAGACCGTAATCTTTTGCCAAACTTCTTATAGGTTTGAATCACAATGATGATGATGATGATGATGACGGCCAAGCCCGTCAAGCCCAAAGCTTTAAAACCTAAAACAACAGGCAACACCAAGCCCAGCGATGATGATGCACCGCTGGAGGCAGTGGAGGCCACCCCTGCTTCTAAATCCTCTAAAACTGCTTTCGATTTTTCAGGAGACTCGTTAACCATGATGCAAGTCATAATCCTAGCCGTTGTTATGCTTATTTGTAGCATTGTGGGGCCTGCTGCTGCGTTTTACTTTGTGGGGCCCATGGTCATGAAACCGTTAGTTGCTCAAGCCCCTGCTGAAGAAGGCGACGAAGGCGAGCAGGCTGAGGCTAAAAATGGCCATGGCGATGCTAGCACAGGGCATGGCGAAGGCTCACACGCCAAAGAAGGAGCCTCGCAAGTAGGGTTAACGCTCAAGTTTGATGAATTTGCCGTTAATCTTAAAAAAGATCCTGCCTTGCGGGGGAACCAATACCTAAGTGCCAAGATGAGTATCGCTGTGGCCGTTCCGCCAGAAAAAGATTGCCTAACCCCCTTGATTGCCCCTCCTGAACATGGCGATAAAGAACACGCCGCCGAAGGGGGTGGGCATGGTGGTGGGCATGGCGAAGCGGCTCCAGCAGGTAGCCCGATTGAACTGTGCCAAAAAGGGTTTCAAGAATCTATGACTCCGTTTATTCCTACCTTGCGGGATATTGTGAACACGGCTTTTATGAAGCGAACGGCCACTCAAATTGCCAGCGTTGATGGTCAAGAATCGTTGAAAGATGAAATTACCACCGAGATGAATACCGTATTGAATAATGGGCATTACAACGTGTTACGCGTCAATTTTGAGAACTTTGTGGTACAGCGTTAAGCGTCTTTTCGCAGAAACCTCTGAAAAAGGAGCTTTACCCCCCTCTACCTTAGGGAGAGGGCTAGGGAGAAGGCTGGGAAGAGGGATGGGAAGAGGGATGTCACCAACCTACCTATTGTCTAGTTTTAAGAGAGAGAGAGCCTGAGTTCGTACAATGATGATGATGATGCTATCTCAAGATGAAATTGATAGTCTGCTAAGTAACCTATCCGTCAGTAGCCCTACTGCTACGGCACAGCCACCTGTTGTGACGGCCACTACGCCTATTACCAGTACGACGGCTCCTTTGGGGGCTTTATCACCCCCATCTTCAGCTATCACCATTGCCGATATTCTTTCGGAAGAAAAGCAAAAAAACTACAAAATCTATAACTTCAAAAGCCCCGATAAGTTTTCAAAAGATACCCTAAGGGCGATTGAAACCATTCACGAAACCTTTGCTCGTAACGCCAGCTTGTTGTTGGGGGCGTATTTGCGTACCTCCATTACCATTGATGTAGTTTCAGTCGATCAGCTAACCTATGATGAGTTTATCCGCTCCATGCCACGCCCTATCAGTGTGGTTGTTATGGAAATGATTGGCTTGAAATATCAACAATTGCTTGGCATGAGCCATGAAATTACTATGTCTTTTCTGGATAGGCTTCTTGGGGGAGTAGGGCATGGACGCGGTAAGCCTCGAGAACTTACGGATCTTGAGATTAATATTCTTCAAAAAGTATTTAAACGCTTTTTGGAATGTCTCAGCGACAGTTGGAAACCTATTTTTCCTGGCTGCAGTATTACTCAGAAAGGCTTTGAAGAAAGCTACACGGCGTTGCAAATCACGAGTCCGGGTGAGATTGTGGCTGCCGTTACTTTTGAAGTGAATATTGCCAATAGAGAGTCGGGCTTATTGAGCCTGTGTATCCCCTTTCCCTGCGTTGAACGGAGTATTCATCAATTAAGCACTCAGCACTTGTTTAGCGGTAAACTGGCCGAAGATGAAGATCAACCTCAGCAGACAGAGGAGATTTTAAGCAACGTCAACTACGCCCATATTCCCATTAGTGCCTCTATCGGTGGGTGCCAATTAAGCATGTATCACATACTGCACATGCAAGCGGGCGATGTGTTAATGCTGGATCGTTTGGCGGGTAGTGATATGTTAGTTTGCGTGAATAAAAAGCCCAAGTTTTATGGGTCGCCGGGGGTAAGGCATGGTCATTTAGCCATTTGCATCAATGAAAAAATTACCGATGCGGAAGCCGTGAAAGGTTTTGCTTTGAATGAAGAGAATGAAAGTTTCTGTTAGATATTGAGTATAGAAAGAAGCACGTTTAATGATGCCTTTAAATACATTTGAAACGCAGGTACTAAAACAAGTTAGCACTCAGATTTTTGAAGAAGCAAGCCGTGGCCTAGGCAATATGCTAAGCATCAATATGGTGCTGGGGGATATTGACCCTGTTGAAAACGGTCAGTTTAACGATATTCCTGATTTATTTGAAGGTGAACAACCGTTACTAGTCACGGTGAAGTTTAAATCGGGCTTAAGCCAACCCCTACAACTACTGCTAAAGGCACAACAAGCAAAACTGTTGGCAGATTTTATGTTGGGTGGCAATGGTGTACCCAACACCCTGCCTATTACTGATATGCAGTTGAGTGCCGTGACCGAAGCCTTTACACAAATGTTTCAGGGTGCTTTCTTTCGTAAAAAGAGTTTGTTTCGTACCAAGGTAGAGGTCGCAACCGTCACCACGCACCACTACGATGATTTAGAAACAGAAGCATTGTTGAATCACTTGCATCAGGGTACTATTTTTTCGTTGCATGGCCAGTGGAATATTGTTGATCAGGATAGCAAAGACGCTATCGATTTTGTAGGCTTGGTTTCTGAAACTTGGGTACAACAATTAGCCAGTTTATATGCTGTGAATGATGAGTTGCTAACACAAACAAAGCAAACGACTGATGCTACCAATATGGGCGGTGTTGAGATTGTGGGGGTGAAGGCTCCATCAACCCAAGAAGCATCCTCTGTTCTACAACCACAAATGGCGATGGTACAGGGGCAGGCCACGGCGACTGAAGCAGGCTTAAACCATACTCCTCAAGCGGGATACGCTAGCCATACGGGTGCCATGGGTGGGATGGCTTCTCCACAGGGGGGAGGATTTCCACCACCACCACCACCGCCACCGTCACCTCAATACGCACAAAAAGGATATACCGTGCAAGGGGTTGCGTATCCTCCCCCTGTGGCAGGCTATACCATGCCTCCCCCCCCCGCATCCATGGGGCCGAATGCTTTACATCATGGCCAAAATGTGACGGCACAACCCGTCCAGTTTGGCAATTTTGATGCCAATGCCCCCGCCATTTCGGGAGTAGAACATCAAAACTTGCAACTGTTGATGGATATTCAGTTGAACTTACATGTCGAGCTAGGCCGATCTCGTTTAAGCATTAAAGAGGTGCTAGAGCTGACTCGAGGCTCGGTGATTGAGCTGGATCGCTTGGCGGGCGAACCCGTCGATTTGTACGCCAACGGTAAGCTGATTGCCAAGGGCGAGGTAGTGGTTATTGAAGATAACTTTGGGCTACGAGTAACGACCATTGTTGCCCCTAGCGAACGAGTTAAAGGCCTTTAACCTATAGTTGAAACGTCTCAGCTTGGTGGTAAGTTGTCCAAAGGGCAACTTACCACCAAGAAGTAAGGAAGAAGCCGTCTAAAACAATTTGCAAACAGCTCCTATTCAAAATATTATAACTGAGCGTGAGGAAGAAGGTTTCAAACAATCTCTAAAAAGGCAGGGCAAAAGCATGAAAAAATTAGAGAGCTTTTGGAGTGGCACCCTTTTACTTTTTTAAGTGTTTGTACTACTATCCTTAGTATTAAGTGTCTGTGTCGTTGTGTATCGTATCGTTGTTCAAGATAAAAAAGCGTGGTTTAAATGATTTCGGCAAATGCCTATACAACAGGTAGCGGATTAGTTTCTAGCTCCCCTACGTTTGTAAAAAAAACTCAAGCTTATAACCCAGAAGTAAAAGAGCCGAACAACGCCTCTACTGAACAGGCATCGCCAGCTTCAGAGCCCTTAGGTTCTCCATCACCTCAACCCCTATCGCCTCAAACCAAAGTGTCTCGAACGGCATTGCCCTTGTTACTTTCTAAACCCACAACCCCCAAAAAAGAGCTACCCTGGTTTGCCAATGCAACATGGCTAACTGGTGTGTTAATGACTGCTGGTGGTTTAGCCATTGCTACAACCTCCTTAATTAACAAACAACGCTCGCTCAATCGTATGACCCCCATCGCCGTAGCAGGGACAGAATACGATTCTGCCCAATTAATGGCGATGGCTCATCAGCTCGACCGCCTACGCAAAAATAGTTCTGCCAAACTAGATGAATCGTTAACCCAACAAGTGTTAACCTCTGCTCGTGAGTTGAACCGAGTGATCAATGACATTTTAAATAACCGAAGTCGCTATAAAAGCTCGTTTACTTCGGTTCAAGCAGAAGATATACAGCTAGCCAACTTATTATGTAATTATGTATTAAAAACCTTTAAAACGTACAAACATGCACCCAATGTACGCCGTGATATTCACACACTTGTAATGAAGCTTTATGGGTATGAGTTGATCGATCAATCAGGAGCGGCTTTAACACAAGCAACGTTTAAACAACGTAGTGGTTTGGCCAGCTTTAAGGGAGCCTCACGCTTATTACGACACTGTGATATTTACGGCCGAGACCAAGCACGGTTTTTAAGTCGTGGGCTAGTGGATGTGTTTACTAACTTTACAAAAAGTCAAGCACAATGGGAAGGCAAAAAAGAAAACTTAACGACTGAAGATTATATCGCTTTTTTAAAGGATGCGTTACAACCTGTCACTCGCTTTTATCAATCGGTTCCTCTCAATAAGCAGAAACCACGTTTTTTTGGTATAAAACACCCGTTCATTTATTTGCAGTTACTATTTAGCTCAAAACCTATGTTACCAGTGTCTCTTAGTATAGAAGATAAGGTGGATCTTTTATACGCACGTTTAAACTGTAATACGACTTTAAACCGATTAAACAAAGATAGTTTACGCCACCTGTTATACTCACTTAATGGGGCTCATCCTCTACATGCAGGTGTTGATAAAGCGTCCTCTACCCTAGCCGAGGTAATTCAAGGGGTAGGCTTGACGTTGAGCGAGCAATTAAAGGCCAACCACACCTAGATAGTGTCGTCACAAAGCCCATAATGGGTAACTTCTGTGTCAAAACAATCCGTTTTTTCGCACTGTACTTCTACGTACACGCCTGCAAGCGAGAAAATGCAAGCGTTTTACAAAAGCCGTTTGTTTTTCCTTGAACTTCCTCCATTCTTGACTTCGTGACGACACTATCTAAAGGGGGATAAGGGGTTTAAGCCGCTTTTAGTGACGTTTGCAACGAGGCTTCAATTAAATTACAAATACTGGGTACAAGGCTAAGCTGCAGCTCCTCAGGAGTTTCCTCTAACAACAGCATGGCCGCCCGCAAGGTTTCGTTCACATCATACCAGCGACGACGATACATCACTTGCCCAACGTGTTGAGCTTCGGCTTTTAAAAGCTCGCCGGCCGTAGCAATAGAAACCGATTGCTGAGTGAGGCCTTCCAAACGATGCTCAACAATAACACTAATAATATTAAGAGCAATTTTAGCATGAATATGGCTCGGAGCTTGACGCAAGGTATCCAGTGCTTTTTTTAACGCTGGGTCTTGATCCTGCCACCGTTGATCCACAGGCTCCTCTGAAGGAAACGAGAAGCTCGAATTGAAAGGAGACACTGGATGCTGCATGGTACGATAACTTTCCTCTACTAGAAGAGAGCAAGATTAACAAAAACTACTTGCAATCTCATTATGTTTATCTATAATTATAGAGTATAGATTTTGAGTGTTTTGATTTTTAAAAAAAATCTCCTTCACTTGTGTTAAGTTTAGTATTTAATGTTATGGCATTGTAGCTCAGTTGGTTAGAGCATACGGTTCATACCCGTAGGGTCGGTGGTTCGAATCCACCCAATGCCATTTTTTAGTGCTTATTTTTTTGGGGGGTTAGCTCAGTTGGTAGAGCGACTGCATCGCACGCAGTAGGTCAACGGTTCGACTCCGTTATCCTCCATTTTTTACTTCGAGAGTATTAACTAAAAGCTGTTTTGAAAAAAGTTGTCTAAACCTAGACTAATACCAACTCTCAGTTTAAATAGCGTAAGAAACTGTTTCTTTTTTTGGGGGGCAATGGGGGCGTTAGCCCCCGTTAATAACTTAAGAGTATTAACTAAATAGCTTTAGTATTGACTCTGTGAAAATGAAACGCAATCGCTTGCTCCATATCCTTCAGTGAACGAGAGACAACCTTACCTCGCCGTTTAAATCTTGCAATCCA
>JBJTUB010000201.1:0-4398 GCA_046080465.1 Vampirovibrionales bacterium
CTACAACTCTCCCCCCTGAGTTATTCTAGGGGCTTCGCCCCTAGAGTCCCCTGTTTTTATTAGTAATTCTACTGATTTTTAACAACTTAACAAGAGCTAGTCTAGGTTTGGACAACTTTTTTCAAAACAGCTTTTAGTTAATACTCTCGAATAACTTAGGGGGGAGAGTTGTAGAGAGGGAGGAACGGCCTCTCTACGTTGCCCAGAGGGCAACTTAAGGCAGGGGACTAACATCGTTTGTAAACAACCTTTAGTTAACACTCTCCTTTAATTTAATTACACCTTTTAAAACGATACATTAAGGAAACACCCATGATGACAACCGCCTCCTCCTCCTCTTCCACTACCGATTCTCGTACTTTGGCCGATTGGGAAGCCCTCCTGCCTGAAGCTCCTCAGCCTGTGGCAGCGTACTTGCCCGCCAAACGTGCTGGTAATTTACTGTACACTGCAGGCGTGTTGCCCTTGGTAAACGGCCAGCTGTTGCATACAGGACGCGTTGGGCAAGAGGTAACGCTAGAGCAAGCCACCGAGGCTGCTCGCCAGTGTGTGTTAAACGCCTTGGCCGTGGCTAAAGCCGAATTAGGTAGCCTAAGCCGTATTAAAAACGTGGTAAAGGTGGTGGGGTTTGTGATGGGAACCCAAGCGTTTTATCAGCATCCGCAGGTGATTAATGGGGCGAGCTTGGCCTTGGCCGAGATTTTAGGCGACACCGTGGGAACGCATGCCCGTTCAGCCGTGGGGGTGTATAACTTACCCTTACAATCGCCTGTTGAAATTGAGTTTATTTTTGAAGTGGCAGACTAGGATTCTTGTGTGGATACAGTACTCAAGCACGCCTTATTGCCCTTAGGAGCCTTAGGTTTAGGCATGTTACACATGCTAGAACCAGGGCATGGCAAACTGGCGATTGTTACTTATTTATTGCAGCATCGCTTACGATGGATACACACCCTCGGCTTTGGCCTGATGGCGGGGGTATCGCATAGCGTAACGTTGCTGTTAGTGTTAACGGTGGCCATGCAAGTGGTTCATCGCTTCCCTAAGTACGAAGCCTCTTTACTACAAGGGCTGCAGGTACTTTCTGCATTACTGATTGTGGGTATTGGCGTGGTAGGGGTGATTCAAGCATGGCGGTTGCCCCCTGCTTCTCAACAGAACGACTGTACACAAACACACCTACCCAAAGCAACAGAAACACACTCTCCTGTACAAGCTTTGTATGTGCTAGCATGGGCGAGTGGCATGCGACCCTGCCCCCGAAGCATCGCCTTACTGATGATGCTACTACATACAACGCAATGGCAATTAAACGTACAGATGCTGGAATATTGCTTGCTTTTTTCCATTGGCATGGGCGTGGTTGTTTGGGGTTTGTGCATGATGGTACAAGCAGGTAAAGTGACGCTAGGAGCCATGAGTCATCGTTTGCAAGCCCGTTGGCCTCACTGGGAGGCTTGGCTTCAGCGGGGGTTAAGTTTGGTATTGTTGGGCTGTGGGTTAGTGTTTGTTGCTTTGTCGTTGGGGCATCAACGGTAAAAAAACAGGTTTTATGCTTCTAGCATTCCTGTAGTTATATAGTTTTTTAAAAAGTTTTTTAGGCATAGGCTAGACGAGGAGCCTAGACACGTTTGTGAAGGAGTGTAGACAGAACACCATGACTGAACAAACGGGGCGTAGCGACAAAGTATAGACATGCATAAGAAACTTTTTAAGAGACTATACTTAGATGGCCACCAATGAAGGGTTGATTCCATGGTTAGCACTATTTCTAACCTACAACAACAACCACTCAGTAACCAAGCGTTACTTGGGGCTATTGGCATTGGCTACGAGCCTGCTTGGCTACCAAATGCCCAAGGTCAGCTTAGTTGGCACGATTACACCCTTCGCTTTGGCACGCCTACGCCCCTACCACAGCCATGGCAAAGCATGGAAGCCGCCGCCTTACAAGCCACTCAACAATTCCAACAACAAGGCTTGCAACAATTTCCGCCACAATTTGGCATGCAACCCCCGCAACCTGCCAACGTTGCTAGCTTACTAAATCCATCGGTAGGGCTACCGCAATCGACTCAAGCAATACCGACAGATATTGAACAAGCCCTACAACAACAAGGGCAACTGTACAACTTAACCGTTGTGCAAGAGCAACAACGACAGCTACAACAAACTTACACGCAGGCCTTACAGCAACAGCAGTTGCAGTTACAGCAAGCCTTACAACAGCAACTGGCCACAATGCCCCTCATCACCCCCGCTCCCCCACTGAACACCTCGCTTAACCCGAGCCTGATGACACCTACGGCAGGGATGCCCGCCATCTCCTCAGCCATACCCAATACAAACGTTACGATGGATAGCACGTTGCAGGGTCTGTTGAATGATGCTAATTTAACGGCCAGCCAAGGAGGCCAACAAGCGAACCAGATAAATGTGTTTCAACAACAGTTTAACACTATTACTGCTATCAACCAGCAATTAGCCCAACAGGTACGGGCATTACAGGCAGGGCAAACCACTGCTGTAGCATCGACAGGGGCTGTTGGCATTGCCAGCGAATCGACAACCAATAGCACTAGCTCTAGTACGGTTGGTAAAGGGAATTCAGGGCAAACGTTTGATGACGCTTTAAAAATTGTCTTAAAATGGGAGGGTGGCCTGAGTGATCATCCCAACGATACAGGGGGTAAAACCAACAAGGGCATTACCCATACCGTGTATCGTAACTGGCTGAAAAAAAAAGGTCGCCCTAATAAAGATGTAAGTAACATTACGGATGAAGAAGTAAAGCAGATTTATAAAGAGGAATACTGGGATAAAATCAACGGGGATACCTTAGCTGCGAAAAACCCTAAACTGGCTATGGCGATGTTTAACGCCGCCGTGAATATGGGAACGGGGCGGGCAGGACAAATTAAGGCCAAAGCTGGCGAGAATCTGGAAGCCTTTTTAGATGAACAAGAGCGATTATATCGTGTGTTTGCCTCCAAGCCAGGGCAGGAGGTCTTTTTAAAGGGGTGGATGAATCGACATAACGATGTACGACAAAAACTAGGAGCGATGGCCTAGAGTCAATAAAAGAACCATTGAATTACTCAACTATTTCATTTATGATGAACATGAAAAACTATAACAACAAGTGTGTGTGCCAATCAACTAACATTGATAGAAATGAACCAATCTGCTATGTTTTCTAACGCCTCTAAACCGCCTGCGTCTGCGTCGTTCTCTCAGCCTGCGTTGCCCATCAACGCTCGGCAAGAGGCGAAAGCCCCCCCGCCAAGTACGCTTCCCAGTAAAGAGCAGGTACAAACCAACCCGACCATTGAAGATGTACTCGATTTAAAAAACAACCCTGCCGAACGCCCACTTCAACCTGAAGTACTCTCTATCCTCGCCAATCAGCCGCACATCCCTAGCCCCTTGTCTAGCGAAGCACCGTTGGCTCAAACCTTGCCCTTGGCCTTGATTGAAGCGAAACAAAACCAACATACAGAATCTACCACACACCACAACGCCGAAGGTTCATCGCACTCCACAACAAAAAAAGAGAAAAAAGAGGAAGAGGGAGGCTTTTTTAATCGCTTCCGCCTATTCTCGGATGAAGGAAATAAATACGAGTTTGTCACTAAACCCTCGCTCAACCTGATTGAACACGCCAGTGAGGGGGCCTTGGTGGGCATGATTTTTGCCTACGCACTACAGATTTATCAGGGCTTAGGAGATGGTAACCAACAAATTAAAACCCTAAACGTGGATGGTAAGCATACGGTTGTGGTGTTGAAAGATGGTGTGCCTGCGGAGGTAACACAATCTACCCTGGGCGGGCCACTTTCGGGGATACTTCATTTTTTTGGGATGAAGAAAAAGGTAGCCGAGTTTACGCAAGATGGCTTTAAACTAGGCTCCATTGCTAACTTTAAAGGCGTAAGTCTACGGGAATATTTGGCCGATGGCAGCACCCGTGATATGACTTACAACGGGGCAGGGAGTGGGGTCATTCGGCATTATACAGATAACGACACCGTTTGGGAACATGCGTTTCAAAAAATGAACAATGGCTATCACCTGTTTAAAGCCAAAGAGAATGCCGTACAAGGGTTAGAAACCGCAGGTCAACTGGATAAAAACGGTCGTTTTTGGGGGAGTGTCTATGCAGCGATTGGAGCTATTGGACAAGCCGTAGCGGGGGGGGCTACCCGCAAAGCCAACCAAGTATTCGGAGGCTTTTTTCAAGAGGTAGAGGCTCAGTATGTAAAAAATCTTTATGGAGCCAGCATCGACGTTATTCAAAAAATTAGCGATTTTCAGCCCGATATCTTCTTTAAGCAGCTGGCTAAAATCGACCCTGTGTTTAACGCACGAGCCTTTGTACCCAAGCCTATGTACATGCTA
>JBJTUB010000202.1:0-2601 GCA_046080465.1 Vampirovibrionales bacterium
AGGGCAACTTACCACTAAGAAGCAAGAAAGAAGCGGTTTGAAACTAGGGGCTGTTTGCAAATAAATTACTGTAACTATAGATACCGCTTATGAAACTCAAGCAAAAACTTGATTTGACTCATGTATCAATGGGGTTTATAGGGGCGAAGCCCCTATAAATAACCTAGGGGGGAGAGTTGTAGAGAGGGAGGAACGGCCTCTCTACGTTACCCAGAGGGCAACTTACCACCAAGCTGAGATGTTTCGACTATACAAGCTAGGGTAATACAGAAGGATGCAACACCTGAACCCAAATCAACTTGTGTAGTTCAGGTTGCGGGCAAAACCACGGCGTAATACTTGTTAAATTCGCTTGCTGTAAGGCCACTTGCCACACGGCAGGAGCCTGCCATCCCCACCAACGCAATCGCTGAACTACCTTGCTGTGTTGACGCAAAACATGCTGGCTAGGCAACTGATAATAACTTGCCTCATCCATTAAAAACAACGAGGAGGAGGAGGAAGCCCCATGGGTTTGCAACCATGTGTGTAACTCTTGGCTGGGGGGCAACTGCTTCCATACCGTAAACGTGGGTAAGGTTGCTTGGTACTGAGCCCAACGTAAGGCCGTTTCACCAACAATCATCAAGGGTTGTTGAGAGGCATAAGCGTGTTGCACCACCGCTACATCAGGAGGGGTAGGCAAGCGTGGGGCTATCATCGGGAGCCAAAACAGCCATGTACCCACATGAAACGCCAGCGTTAACCCTGCCAAACTAAAGGTAAGCCGACTCATTGAAAAGGGTAGGCTTCGTAACAACAGTAAACTCATTCCCACGGCAATCATGGCTAAACTACCTGCCAAGGCCACAAGTTTAAAGAGGGGGAAGGATTCCACATACGGCATGAGTCGTTCTGTATTTAGCCCTAAAGCGAATAGGGCGTTGGTAAGGGGGGCGGGTAAGGTTTGAAAAGGCAGATGACTAGGCAGATGCACGAAGGTTATCCAAACCATGGCCAACCCTAGCCCCACTAACGATAAGGCGGTAGCATCCCACATCCAACGATGAAAACGACTCGGGTGTTGTTGCTGATCGAGCCGTGCGAAGGTGCTACCTAAAATTAAGGCTTGTAAGGCCATTAAACTGCTGCATAATACAGGAGTCGCTTGGGTGTAGGCGGTGATGCCTGCCCATGCGAACCACCCAAGCCCCCCTAGGGTCGCAAGGCAACTAAAAAGACGTTGTTCGCTGGCATCTACCCACACACTTTGAAACCAAGCTCCCCCCCGTTGTACCCCCATCCACGCATCCCAGTAGCTACTTAGGCATGGAAGCGTCCATGGAAACAGAGCCACGCACGGCAAAAGTAACAGGCTCAGCATGACCCAAGGAGCCTTGGCCATAGGCCATGCAACCATCCCCACAGGCAAGGTAGGGGGCAGAAGAGAAAGCGTAGGAAGCTGATGTTGAGTGAGCCAACACCCCAACAGATACAACACCGAAGCCACGCCAGCCCCCGCTAAGGCGTAACGATGTTGATACAGATAGCTTTTCCATCGCCAGCCCGCCAAGGTAAAGCGTGGGTTTTGTTGATGGAAAGCGAGTAGCCCCCAGCCCGCCAGCAACAGTAAGCCTAGGCCTCCTTCAAACCCTAACACAGCCAAACTGGCTCCAAAGCTCATGGGTAAAAACACCGCGACAGCCAACGCAGGACGAGTGACCAGTAACGGCGAGGCGGTTGCTTGAGTGTGATGTAGCAGGCAGGCCAAGCTAATGACCCCGCAGACAATAAGCAACAAAGAATCACTGGGTTGGTAGGCAAACAGACTGCTTTGTGTGGCTAGATAGGTACTAAAGATAGCTAAAGTGAGGGGTAGCCCTTGTTTTTCTAACGCAGGAAGAACGGTTTGTAATTGTCGTAACGTAACGGCCATGGCTGCTAACAGCACCAACGCTTGCCCTAGGCCAACGAAGGCGACAGGGAGTTGAATGTGTGCTAGAACCGCATACAGGCCTTGCACTCCCACCCATGAAAGAGGCAAGGCCGTGGCCGTGGCCTGAACCGATGGATGAGCAAGGGCATGACGATACCACGGAAAGACGCCAAACGGATGACTTTGCCATACAGGAAGTAGCAGGGCAATGAGTATCCCAGCAACTCCTAAGGCGATGCCTACACCCACCGCCACACGAACGCTAGGAGCAGGAAGCCCCCACAACGAGGCCGTCGTTTCAGTGGGGGTGGCAGTATCCACCACGGCCGAAGCGACAGAAGTGGAGGGGGTAGTAGGAGCCGATGTGGGTGTGCTTGGGGGGTGTAATGCGAGCATGGAGAATCACTAAAAACAGGCGGTAACACTCTTTAGCAGAGATAGCTACAGAAAACTACTGCTAGTATACGCTAAACATAGGGGGGTATCAAACCTAAATCTTTAAAAGCAGGAGACCCTAAAAGTCTACCTGTGTTTGTGGTTCAATGAAGAGTGTTTCCGTTATGTAGACGATCCTCCGAAACATGACTCTTTTTCAGCATCTCGATACGATCCAAGATCCTCGTTATAAACGAGGCATTCGCCACCCTCTTCCTGCCTTACTCAAGGCGATTCTATTAGGGTTTTTG
>JBJTUB010000203.1:0-10287 GCA_046080465.1 Vampirovibrionales bacterium
TTGGAGCGATTTACGTCATTGGATTGCAAGATTTAAACGGCGAGGTAAGGTTGTCTCTCGTTCACTGAAGGATATGGAGCAAGCGATTGCGTTTCATTTTCACAGAGTCAATACTAAAGCTATTTAGTTAATACTCTCTAAAAAAAGACCCTGTTGAGGCTTAATTTTAAGTATTTTTTAAAAAACCTCTTGCCAACTCTCTAAAACCCAGTATAATCAAGACTAATGACTCATCTATTGTTGCCCTGTGTCTGTAGCGTAGAAAGTCTTTGCAACTTGTGTTGCTTTGTTATTTTATCGTTTTTTTATTTACAGAGACACACACCCCTAGGGAGTTCCTTACGACATGAACAAAGAAGAATTAGTACAAGCCGCGGCCAAGAAAGCCAACACCACTCAAAAAGAAGTGGCTGAAGTGTTAACCGCTTTGCTAGAAAGCATTGAAGAAGCCGTTGCCGCTGGCGATAGAGTAACATTGGTTGGTTTTGGTACGTTTGAAGCTCGTGAGCGTCAAGCTCGTGATGGTCGCAACCCACAAAACGGCGAGTTGATCAAAATCCCTGCTAAGCGTATCCCTGCGTTTACCGCTGGTAAAAAGTTCAAGGATCGTGTCGCTCCTGTGGCTAAAGCCGCTGAGCCTAAGAAAAAAGCCGCCAAAAAGTAAGCTTTTTAACCCTCCTCAAAAGCTCCCCCTGTTGATACACATCAACAGAGGGAGCTTTTGACTTTCACTGTCTTTGTGGTATACTCACTTGGTTTTGTTTTTTATAGTCGAAACATCTCAGCTTGGTGGTAAAGTTGCCCTCTGGGCAACGTAGAGAGGGAGGAACGGCCTCTCTACAACTCTCCCCCCTAACTTATTTATAGGAGCGAAGCCCCTATAAACCCCAATGTTCAACTTACCTCAACCTAAAGCTGTTTTACTATACCAAGATCTGTTTGCAACTTGCTGCATCCCTAAAGAGATGGCTTCACGACACTGGCCATGACTGAAAGCTAGAAGAAACACGGATGGCCTTTCACTCTATGAAGCAGTTAATTTCAAACAGCCCCCTACTTATTTAGAAAAGAGATCCAGTTGTGATGATGGCTCAACTCCCTGCTCCTTTTGCGTTTTACCAAGGCGATGATGCAATCGCCGATATCGGTATTTTTGGCGGTTCAGGTTTCTACTCGTTTTTAGAGAACCCCCGTACCCTACGTGTTGAAACCCCTTACGGCCCCCCTAGCGATGAAATCACTCTAGGCGAAGTGCATGGTAAGCGGGTGGCCTTTTTGCCTCGTCACGGCAAAAACCATACCATTGCTCCGCACGGCATTAATTATCGAGCCAACGTGTGGGCGTTTAAAAGTTTAGGGATTCACACGGTGATTTCTCCGTGTGCGGCGGGAAGCCTACAAAAGCATGTGGCTCCTGGGCATGTGGTGGTGTGTGATCAGTATGTAGACCGTACCAATGGGCGGACGGATACGTTTTACGAAGGCCCCGTAATTACCCACGTTTCGGCGGCTGATCCGTTTGATGAGGCGGGTCGACAGTGGGCCATTCAGGCAACCAAGGATGTTGGTTTAACCGTGCATGAAACGGGAACCGTGGTGGTGATTCAAGGGCCACGCTTTTCTACTCGCTCAGAGTCGCAGTGGTTCCGCTCGCAAGGCTGGGAAGTGATTAACATGACTCAGTACCCCGAAGTGCATTTGGTGCGTGAATTGAACATGTACCCCGTGAACCTATCCTTCATTACCGATTACGATTGTGGCGTGGATGGCATTCCTCCAGTAAGCCATGAAGAAGTGTTGGAAGTCTTTAAAAATAATGTAGATAACCTAAAGGCCTTGCTTTACAAGTTGGTAGAATACATACCTGCCCAGCGGGCTTGCCCCAACTATATTCCTCACGTTCGCTAGAGCGTGCGGAAAAAGGTTTGATGCGGTCGCTAACTGTGTCGTTTTGCTATCGAATTTCGTTATATACGCCACTGTACACGCCTCAATTCAATGTCATCAACTCCTTGTTATCAACTCGCCTGAAACTTTTTCCGTAACCTCGTTAATAGGAAGGCTCCCATGTCCATAATGCCCCCCCTTCTTTTAGAGCAAACGCTAGAGCAAGCTCGTACGGTACTGGCTATTGAAACAGAGGCACTCGTGCGGCTTGCCCAACGACTCGACGAGGCCTTTGTGCAAGCCATTCACACCCTTGAAGCCGTCTCGCAACAAGGGGGACGCATTGTTGTTACGGGCATGGGTAAATCGGGGCATGTTGGGCAAAAACTAGCCGCCACCTTGGCAAGTACAGGGTCGCCTGCGTTTTTTATGCACCCCGCCGAGGGTCGCCACGGTGATTTGGGTCAAATTACGCCTCACGATGCCGTGATAGCTATTTCCAACAGTGGCGAAAGTGAAGAAGTGCTGGGGCTGTTACCAACACTTAGTGTGTTGGGCGTGCCGATTATCGCCTTGACGGCGAAGCCCCATTCCACCTTGGCACGCCATGCCAGCGTTTGGCTCGATATTTCTGTCGAACGTGAAGCTTGCCCCTTGGCCTTGGCTCCCACAGCGAGTACCACGGTAACACTCGCTTTAGGAGATGCCTTGGCCATGGTGCTGATGCAACGCAAGCCGTTTGCTCCGAAGGATTTTGCACTGTATCATCCCGCAGGTAGCTTAGGTAAACGCCTATTACTGAAAGTAGAGATGCTCATGCACCAAGGCGAGGCCTTACCTCATTGCCCACTAGACCAACCTTTTTTAGAAGCCTTGGTGTTAATGGGGGCTAAAAAACTAGGGTGTTTGTGTATTGTTAACCAAGCCCAAGAATTACTGGGCATGATTACCGATGGTGACTGCCGTCGCTTTTTAGCCAACAGCTCTGTAGATGCGTTAAAGCAGGCGACCGTGGCAGAGGTGATGACTCCTCATCCTCAAACCATTGCCCGCAATGCCTTGGCCAGTGAAGCTTTGCAGTGCATGGAACAGCGTAAAATAACAGTGTTACCTGTTGTAGAAGATAAAACCTTAGTTGGGGTTTTACACTTGCACGATGTGTTGAACAGTGGATTGTAATTTTGAGGGAGTTAACTAGAGGTTGTGTTAGTCCCCTGCTTGAAGTTGCTCTCTGGGCAACGTAGAGAGGCCGTTCCTCCCTCTCTACAACTCTCCCCCCTAGGTTTATTAACGGGGGCTAACGCCCCCGTTGCCCCCCATTTTGGAAGGTCTCGGGGAGCTAGCACTTTAAAATGTACGGAAAAATAAAGATTTAACTATAGAAGACTCTGCAAAAGGGGTGTTTGTCATTGCGAACGAAGTGAAGCAATCTCCTTAACCTTATCGTTTCTGTGGAGGAAATTGCCACGCCTAACGGCTCGCAATGACGTATCTATTTGTTGGTTTAGGGGCTTGTGGCGGGGGCGAACACCTGTGGCCGAACACCTAAGGCGTGGCAAATGCCAAACACCAAATCGCTACGGTTTAGGGTGTAAAAGTGGAACTGATCTAACCCGTTACGTTGCAGGGTTTCGCACAGCTTAATGGCCTCGCTGCTGGCAATCAATCGCCGAGTATCGGGGTCATCATCCAAGCCTTCAAACAGTTCTACCAGCCGTTGTGGCACCTTGGCACCACACTTGCCCGCAAAGTGTAGGGTTTGCTTCACGTTACTAATAGGCAAAATACCTGGCACAATCGGCACCTGAATATCGGCACGATCACAGGCATCACGGAAGCGTAAAAAGGTCTCCGCCTCAAAGAAAAACTGAGTAATAATGCGGTTGGCTCCTAAATCCACCTTGCGTTTCAAGCGGTCAATATCCACATGGGCATTGATGGATTCGGGGTGAGCTTCGGGGTAGCCAGCAACACTCACTTCAAACGGGGCTACTTGGTGAATATGGGTAATTAAATCGCTAGCGTAACGGTAATGACTAAAGGCTTCTTCTGGGGTTTGCCCTTGTGGCACATCGCCCCGCAACGCCACAAGGTGTCGTACACCCAACTGCCAATACCGTTGCAACAGGGCTTCCATCTCTTCACGGGTGGAACTGACACAGGTTAAATGAGCCGCTGGGGCTAGTGTGGTTTCCTTCAGTAAGCGAGCCACGGTATCGTGTGTGCGTTCACGGGTACTACCGCCCGCCCCGTAGGTGACACTGACAAAAGAGGGCTGTAAAGGGGCAAGCTTATTAAGGGCTTGCCATAAACGCTCGTTGGCTTCGGGGGTGTTGGGAGGAAAAAACTCAAAACTAACGCTAGGGCATTGAGGGGAAGGGGCTATAGGCATGGTGGTTGATCTTTCAGTAACGGTAGTATAGAGGCCTCTGCAAAAAGGTTTTTTCGAGGTTTCTAAGTTCCTCGCTTTGTGTTGCCCGTTGGGCAACGTAAGGCATTGGACTAACACAGTTTGTAAACAACCTTTAGTTAACACTCTCGATTTATTTATAGGGGCTTCGCCCCTATAGACCCGTTTTCTCAAAGAGGGTTACGCAACCAACGTTCGGTGCTTCATTGCGAGGGCGAACGCCCCTTTTGAAGAGGCTTCTATAGAGTGGTTGATGAATAGCTACAGATTATCACAGGAGCCGTAGAAAAGCTAGGGGGGTCAAAAAGTCTGTTCATAAAACATTCCCCTTGTATCTAATGCGGTAAGCACAATCAAGGGGGAATGTTTTATGAAGCTTAGAGCGTGCGGAAACAGGTTTGATGCGGTCGTTTTTGATGACTGAACACATCAAAGAGTCAAGCCTCCTTGAACTCAACCACACGCTATTCAATCTAGGCAAGGGGGTATTTAGTCGATGTATTCACGCAAACGCCGACTACGGTTCGGATGACGCAACTTACGCAACGCCTTGGCCTCAATTTGACGAATCCGTTCACGAGTAACACCAAACAACTGCCCTACTTCCTCCAGCGTGCGTTGACGGCCATCATCTAGCCCAAACCGCAACCGAAGCACGTCCCGTTCACGGGGCGAAAGGCTACTTAACACATCGGTTAAATCTTCACGCAACAGTTCATGAGCCACGCTATGCACGGGAGCCTCGGCATCACGATCTTCAATAAAATCGCCTAAACGAGAATCTTCTTCCTTGCCCACAGGGGTTTCCAGCGAAAGAGGCTCTTGAGCAATTTTAATAATATCTCGCAACTTATACAGCGAAATACCCATGGATGCTGCCAGTTCTTCCTCGGTGGGTTTACGGCTTAGCTCTTGTGCCAGCTTACGAGTGACTTTTTTAAGCTTATTAATGGTTTCTACCATGTGTACGGGGATACGAATGGTACGAGCCTGATCGGCAATGGCACGGGTAATGGCCTGACGAATCCACCACGTGGCATAGGTAGAAAACTTATAGCCCCGCTCGTGGTCGAACTTTTCAGCTGCCCGAATCAAGCCCAAGTTCCCCTCTTGAATTAAATCCAAGAACAACATGCCCCGCCCTACGTATTTTTTGGCAATAGAAACCACCAAACGTAGGTTGGCCTGTACCAGCTTCTTTTTGGCTCGCTGACCCGAATCGCCTCCTTCGGCAATGCGTCGGGCGAGTTCAATTTCCTCATCGGCACTGAGCAACGAGACACGGCCAATTTCACGCAAGTACATCCGTACAGGATCATCGAGCATCATGCCCTTGGTATCGCCTACCAACTCTAAATCGTCGTCGTTATCCTCTTGATTCGTATCAATCAATGTAATGGTATGAGAATCGGTAGCAAAAAAACCGTCATCTTCTTCTTCGCTTAGTAAATCGTCAAAGCCGCCATCCAAAGCGGTGGCTTTTTGATTAGAACTGATGATTTCAAGGAGGGATTCATCGCCGCCTGTACGCTTACTCATCATAAATTAAAGGGACCTCTTTTTTTAGTATGATTACCTACTAACGATTAACATGAGCGGGATAACAAGGATTGTGTAAGAGTTGCGACTGTTTTAAACAAGCAACCAAACGTGGGTGCAAGCAAAAACTACCCAAACCCATTCTCTGCCATGAATCATACGAAATGATGTGTGGCATGCCATGTAAACCAAAAAATAAAAAGACTCTGTAAAACTGTAAAACTGTGCCTATCCTAACAAAGAACAAAGAATAAAGCATGAACAAGCTGATTATTTAAAATGATAGAAGCGTTAGAGAGCATCGCTGTTGGTTTATGTCAGTAAAAGACAAAAACGCTATGATTTTTCGATGATACTGCCCTTAACTAAATCACACAATCACTAAAAACGCAAGCTGTTTTTTGCAGATACACACACACCACAATTTAGTTTACATCATCGTTTCGTACTTGTCTCACGACTGTACTTACATAAACGCTCTACCTAAAAAAGGTGTGCTAGTAGAGAGCGTGCGAAAAAAGTTTGATGCGGTCGCTAATACCAGTGCTTACGCTATTCAATGTGAGAATTGGTATTAACCTTCGTCCTGATGTTCAGGCGATACCCACCTGCCCACGGCTTCGTGCAAGGTGGGCAAGCGTTCATGGATGGGCGGAAGAGAGGGGGCTTTACTGGGCGTTTCGGCCAGAGACGTACTGGCCACGATTAAGGCAGGGGGCTTGGGCTGAATAAACGAGGTTGCTAACAGAAATTGTCCTCGCTGAGCCAAGGTTTCTTGCTGGGTATGGATGATAGGCGGGGCTGCTGCCTGTTGCTGTTGTACCACTTGGTGCTGAATACTTGCAAACGTAGGCTGTTTAACCGACTGTTGTTGCTGTGCCTGCAACACGTCATCTAAACCAAAAGGGGGGTGTAGCCCGAGCTGCTTGCCCGTTTGAATGTAGTTAAACCCAGCGGGCAACTGGTACAGCTGCATTAACGTGGCAATGTCTCGTGGGCTTAAATCGTACACACCGTATTGATGCGGTACAAACATAATATCGGCGGGGTGATTGCTATGACCCAACAAGCCCAAGGCATGGCCAATTTCATGCAATACGGTATGTTTTACTTCGTTATCGTTATCGTACGCTTTGACGAGTTTGCCCTCGGTGAGGCCTATCGAAATCTCTGCCGAATAGATACGCCCATCAGGAGTCCATGAGGTTTGGCAATGCCCTAACGAGGTTCGGTTGATGCGTCGCCACTCCACATTAATTTGCGATTCCTGCAAGGTGGCTACCCGCCGAAACCGTACCTGTTGCTGGCTGGCTTGTTGCCATGTTAAAAAACAGCCCCAGACCATCTTCATATAGTGTTCGGCTCGGGCTTGCTTTTTAGCCTCGTGCCAACGAAACGGTGCAATATAGACGCTAAGGGGCATGCTGGCTTGGGGCCATCGCATACACAAGTGGGTGTTTAGGCAGTGGGCAAGATACGTGGGTAAATGCGTTGAGGGAGCCATACCGTGTTTTTCCATCATAACTACGAACATAGTTACTGTAGCACAAACGATAAACGTTCGTAGATCCATAAAAACGACTACTGTATTTAATGGAGGCGAGTTTATTTTATCTTTAAAAGTATCGAAACCGATACCAGCTTCATTGTTGCTTTCGTCCATACGGTATCCCCCCCTGTGTTAAAGGCTTAACCATGACACTGCCTTGGTTACAACTCAATAGTTCTCAGCGCTACTATCGCGAACTGCTTCAGCGGTCGTTACCAATGATATGGGTGTTGGGGTTTTTGTTGCTGGCCTTAGCGGGGTTGGCGTGGCATTACAATTACCCAGCCCTAGCCTGGTTGAATCATCTAAGAGAATCCCTCTCACCCACACCCACGAACAGTGTTTTGATTCTGTTGGAAGACGATGCCGAAACGAATCGTTTTTTAGCTATCAACTCCTTTGGTAACCGAGCCAAGCTTCATCCTGAAGGGTGCCAAACGCTTAAAAAACATTTAACGATGCTGCAAACCCCTGTGGGGCTATGGCTTACCCAGCTAGATACCCGTTGCTTGCAAGGCGGTGATGCGGCTCATGTCAGTTTATCGTCATCGTTGGATAGATCGACGGCTTCTAGCACTCAAGCATCGTCATCATCCTCTCCTACAGAGACGATGATCTACGCCCCCCCGCTCAGCTTGGGTTCACAAGCCATGGTGTATAAAGCCCCTCTGCTAAGCAACGCTGGTGCATCGCAACAGCCCCATGCCACCCCTTTACTAACGGTAGCGAGTCGGTTATTAAGCCGTAACACGCATCGCTCAAAAGCGAACTGGAAAATTGAGAAAGTAGAACTCCCGTGGCAGCGAGGCTACGTGGTGCATTTGCTTGGTGTGCAAAGCAACCTGCAACCTGCTTGGCATTGGATGATAGATGAAGAGTATGCCATTCAGCTTTACTGGCCGTTGAAGGCAACCCAAGCGTTGGAATCATCCACACCCGAATCCTTACCCTATGCCAGTAGCCGCCCCGTGGTTCGCTTTAAGGAGTTGCTCAACCCGCAACGCTTTGAAGCCTTACAGCGGACGCTGAAAAACAAGACGCTTATTTTTGCCCCTAAACATGCCCCGTTTGTACTGCAAGAATCATTTGCTAGCCCTACCCATCCAAAGCATTGGTGGGCGGATATTGTGGCCATTGGGCTGGATAGTTTGTTGTTAAAAAAGCCTTGGCAACTGTTGCCACTTGAGTTTGGCTTATGGACGACGCTCGGCTTAAGTCTCGCTTATCTGCCCTTGTTATTG
The DNA here is from genome assembly GCA_046080465.1 of Vampirovibrionales bacterium. GTDB lineage: Bacteria > Cyanobacteriota > Vampirovibrionia > Vampirovibrionales > JAJTHC01 > JBJTUB01. Next base: position 8,627 of record JBJTUB010000203.1, read on the forward strand.
CGTACTCATTCGCTGGGGCGAACCTTGGTGCAAGTTGCGGCGTTTAGCCTGATGGCACTAGGGGTTCAACTGGTGTTTTGGATGACGTTGCATATTTTATTTAGCCCCATTTGGGTGCTATTTCCTGCTGGGTTGATTGCTATTTTAGGGGTTGGTAAGTTGATGCTAAAAAACATTAACAGTGCGGTTCAGTTTGAAACCAACGTGCAACGGTTTTTACCTAAGCAAATTTTCTCAGAAATTAAGCAAAATCAACACTCGGATATTAAAGTCGGTGGTAAGCGTAGTGAGATTACCGTGATGTTTGTGGATATCCGAGGCTTTACGCAAATGGCAGAGCATTTATCGCCTACGGAAGTCACACGGCTACTAAATATTTGGTACGATAAAGTAGAGCATATTGCTAGCCGATACAATGGGTTGGTGGATAAGTTTCTGGGTGATGGAGCCTTGATTTTATTTGGTACGCCTATTTCTACCAACAGGCATGCCGATGCCGCCCTAAAAACGGCGATTGAACTGGTGCGTATTGCTCAAGAATTACAAGATACCGTTTATGCCGAACGCAATATTACCTTTAGTATTGGTATTTCTATTCATAGTGGGTTTGCCTTTGTGGGCTTTGTGGGGTCTAGCTCAAAGCTTGAGTTTACGGCCATTGGCGATACGGTCAATACGGCCTCACGCTTGCAAGAACTAACCAAGAAGCCTGGGGTGGCCGTGGTGTTTAGCGAGCGTACGGTTCCCTTATGCGGCCATGTGCTTAGCTTTTTACCGTTTCAAAGCATGGGGGTGTATCAGGCACGGGGCAAGCAGGAAACGTTAGAAACCTACGGCATGTTGCTTGACCATATTTTAAACTTATCGCCTGAACAATCGGAAGAGCTGTTCGGTGAATCTCAGCTACGTTTAGGGCATCAGCCTATGGAGGCTTTGCCACAGGGAACATCAACAGCAACGCCCTTGCAATCTGTCGTGTCCGCAATGGTGCCAGCCTCCACCCATGTTACGCCAACGCAGGGTGTTGCCACGCTACCAGCCACGGTTCAGGCCTTGCCGTTGGTATCGCCCACACCTGTTGAACCGCCACCGCCTACACCCACACCTTCTGCATCGTCTGCTCCTGTGTTCTTGCCTCCAGCCTCTTCTGCTATTGAGATACTAGGGATTGCCTCAACGGCGGGGGCTAGCGTGACACAGTCACCGTTTCTACAAGCAGGAATACTGCCCTCCACAGCGCCCCCTACCCAAGCCACTGCCTCCGCTACACCAATGCCTTCTGCTAACCGTATCACCCCAGCGACCCCCAGCCCTAGCGTGAGTGCTAGCATGGGCGCCAATGTGAGTGCCGGCGTGATTGAAGGCGTGTTAATCACCAATACCGAAGCGGCCAAAACACCTCTGCCCCCCCTAAACCAGCCAGCCTCTGTAAAGAAGTCGCCGTTTAAGCTCCCCCCCTTGCCTAGCCGATTGACACAGCCCAGCAAGCCAACCTCACCCCCGCCTCCCTAAAGAAATAAGGAGACATTTAACTAATTAGATGGTATACTTTTCTTTTGTTTAGAAAGAGAAGTGTGTGCTATATGAACTGCCCTAAATGTGGAAGTAGCGAAAAATCAAAAGCTGGATTTGTTAAAGATGTACAACGTTGGCAATGTAAA
>JBJTUB010000204.1:0-11471 GCA_046080465.1 Vampirovibrionales bacterium
CTTATTGTTAAAAGCGATTATTGATTATACTGCCAAACAGGGCAAGCCTACGCCTCCAACCATTACGCCCCCTGTTGTTCCCACGCTCCCTGCCCCCACATCAACCGCCCCCACTAAGTAAAATGAGCGTGTTAACTAAAAGATGTTTTTAAAAAAGTCGTCTAAACCTAACGGATAAAAACAGGGGGTTCTAGGGGCGAAGCCCCTAGAATAACTTAGGGGGGAGAGTTGTAGAGAGGTTTTTCACAATGAGGATCTTGCGTAAGAATTGAGATGGTCCCTCCTCACTGTGGGGGCGAACGCCCCGGCCTCTCTACGTTGCCGAAGGGCAATGCAAAGCGACAAGCGTCGAAAGTATCTAAAAACCCTTTTTACCAACAGGCTAATGCAATGGATTTCTTGTTTGTTTTAACCGATTTACTAGGCACAGCCACCTTTGCACTCAGTGGTTGCTTGGTAGGCATCCGTGAAAAATTAGATATGCTGGGGGTTGCTTGCCTTGCCACACTGACGGCCTTGGGCGGGGGCATCGTGCGGGATGCCATTGTGAATCGCCCCGCCTACAGCCTGACCCACTGGGAACCCATGACACTGGTATTGGCCGTGGTGGTGGTGTGCTTGCTCCTTCGCCTTTACAAACACCCCCGCTTGGATGAAGGCCCCTTTTTTATCGTGAGTGATGCGATTGGCTTGGTCTCCTTTAGTATGACGGGTGCCTTTGTCGCTCTGCAAGCCCACTACAACCTTTACGGTATGGTGGTGTTGGCCTTGCTTACCGCTAGCGGGGGTGGGGTACTGCGGGATATGCTTATTAACCGTCTGCCCTTGTTGCTTCATAAAGAGGTGTATGGTACCATTGCTATTGCTATTGGGGCGTGTATGCTATGGCTACATGAGCATCAACAGCTGAATGGGTTTACCCTAACGGGGTTGTTTGTTGCGGGCATGGTGGTTCGGTTGGTGACTTACTATCGGCAACAGCATTTGCCTGTGCTAGCTCCACCCCCTACAAGTTAAGCCCCCTACCAATTAAAAAGGTTCTATACTAATGCCCCCCCTTACCCGAGTAGCTAAAACCCGCACTCGTTTATATTTTGATCGGCAAGATGTCGAGTGGTTGCTCCTCAACCAACAGCATCAGCTCATCATGCCGATTGTTCCTAGTGCGAGTAGTACGCTGAGAGGTTACTCTGTTGGGCGTGTACGCCTGACCGCTCGTGATTTTATAAGCACGTTTGATGGGATTCGTTCAACCGTCTCTTGGGAAAAAGTACGTTGTTATCATTTCCCAAGCCCTCCTAAAAAAATGCTCCCCTTTTTTACGGATGAGGGATAATGTTTGTAAAGGGTTTAGCCTCATGACTCCTACACCGTTTTTACACCTTGGGTTGTTAGGCTATCCGTTGGGGCATAGTCAATCGCCCCGCATTCACAACAGAGTGCTCCAGCACCTAGGCCTTGAAGGCCACTACAGCCTTCAGCCCCTGCCCCCAGAAACCTTCACCCCCGAGGTATTTCGGGGGATGTTCGCCCCTAACCAGCCCCTCGCCCACGGGGCCAACGTCACCATCCCCTATAAAGAAGTGGTGCTACCGTGGGTGGATGCCCTCACGCCTGCGGCTAAAGCGATAGGTGCCGTCAACACCCTGATCCCCAGCCAAAACGGCCAACACCTCGTGGGAGATAACACCGATTGGCTTGGCTTTTGGCGAAGCCTACCCACCCCCACCCACCAGCAGTTGCATCAAGGCGAGGCTCGGGTATGCCTGTTGGGTAATGGAGGGTCGGCACGAGCCGTGGTGTATGCCCTGCTCACCCTACCGCAACAGCCTATTGCTAGCCTACACGTGCTAGTGCGTAACCCCAGTAAAGCCGAACCCTTTTTACAGTGGATTCAACACACCCTACAGCAACTAAAGCACCCTGCCCAACTGGAGGTTAGCACGTTTGAAGCCTTCCCCGAAGAAGCGTCCAAACATCCCCCCTGTAGCCTGATTGTGAACTGTACCCCCGTAGGGATGCACCCTGTGGTAGAAGCGAGTCCGCTGAGTGCCTGCCAGCTTGCAACCCTATGCGATGCCCGCACCACGGTAGTGGATCTCATTTACAACCCTACTCAAACGCAGTTGTTGCGTGATGCCAAAACGCTACAAGCCACCCCCGTTAATGGGTGGGGCATGTTGGTGCATCAAGCCCTAGCCACCTTTAGCGTGTGGAGTGGGCAGGCCGTGGCTGTTGAGTGGGCGATGTTGTTTGAAACGCCTTAAGAAACCGCTTGACTCCTACCTATGTTTCTCGTACATTAAGAATCGTTGAAGGGCGTCCTCTCTTCAACACCTTGGGCCATTAGCTCAGTTGGTTAGAGCGCACCCCTGATAAGGGTGAGGTCCCGTGTTCGAGTCACGGATGGCCCACCAAAAACACCTTGGTTTCAGACGAAATCAGGGTGTTTTTTTGGCTTTTTCACTGAAATCCCCTAAAGAAACTATCAGTTTAGCCGAAACCTTATATATGTTCAGTCATTTTATCCTGATCCTATAAAGATTATTTCCGTATGAGTAAAAATCCAAACTTCCGCAAAAGTTCCGCATCCAATTCCGCAGCTTGCCCCGAATTATTCAAGTCGTTCTACAGTGTTGCCGAGGCGGGGCTGTTGATTGGCAAGTCAGAAGACACCATTACCCGCTAGTGCAAGTCGGGGAAATTGCCCGCCATCCCCGAAAGTTTTGGCAGTCGGCAGAGTTTCAAGATTCCGCAAGCGTCAATGCGGGTATATTTTCAGGAGCGTGAACAACAGACCGCCTTAGGCGATCAGCTCAAGCACACCCGCCAGCAGCAACGCACAGCCATCAAACAGAGCGACCTGCTCGACAAGTTCCGTAAATCCTGTTTGCAAGGGGTCATTACTGGCCGCCCGTTCTCGCATTACACCGCCACCTACTATCACGACCATATGCGGAAGTTTTTTGCGCAGTTCGGTAAGCTATCCTATGTCAGCCTCAAAGATCGCCTGCTTGATATTCCAGCCGATCGCTTCGCTAGCCGCGACAAGCTGTTTAAAGCTGCCGTTTGTTTTGCCAAGTTCCTTGTGCAGGAAAAACAAGCAGGCGAAGCCTTGATTGATGAGCTGAAGCCCCTGAAGCCAAAACGCCACCTACCGCCCAAGCCGGTCAGCGTCGATGATGACGGTTTGAATGCGATGCTCGATGCAGCCAGTCAAGACCAAGAAGATCTGCTGATCGTCATGCTACTATCCCAGACTGGCTTGCGGGCAGGCGAGTTTTGCAATCTCAAAGTCGGGGATCTCGATCTTAAAAACCGCATACTCACCGTCACTTGCGGTAAAGGCGGCAAGAGTAGGGTCGTCGGCCTCACAGAAACACTCACAGAGGCACTGAAAGGGTTTATGGTAGTCAGGGATAGGAAAAACAAAACAAGGGCTCTGGCGGCCTCAGATTGGCTATTCTTGAATGATCTCGGCAAGCAAATGGACAAAGACGGGCTGAACCAGCGTATCAAACGTATCGGCAGGCTTGCCGGCGTAACCGTCACCACCCACGCCATGCGTCGCGCCTTCGTTACCATCAACGCTAATAAAGGCCGTTCGCTCGTCATGCTCCAAATGGTCTACGGCCATGCCGACAACGGGGCAAGCCGAGTGATTGCAAGCAATCAACAAAACCACCCGTGACTATTGCCGAACCTCCGAGCAGGAAATGATCAAAGCAATGCAAAGTTGGGGGTAATCCACGTAAATGGGGTAGTAACCGACCAAAACTACACCATTCTTTGCGCCACTACCCCATTAAATGTGATCATCCGCAAAGAATGTGATCATTCAGATGTTCCATGATCATGTTTACGGGACATGGCAGCCTTGTCCCGTCAGCAATAGTGCTAATGAAACCCAAAAAATTAGCACTCTCCAGAGCGATTAGCACTTCTGCCATCCTGAGAATGTTTCACCTTTTGGTCTTCTTCCCCTAATCAAGACCAAGTTCCTGATCGAGGGCGGCCAGCTCAGAAAGGGCTTGCCGACGTTTGGCTCTGTTTTCCTGTTTGTAGTGCATCAGGGCTTCAAACGGAATACGTCGATGTGTCCCAACTTTTACCAGCGAAAGGCAATGTTTCGTCGGTTCGACCACGACCATATCCGGCAAATCGGCTAATTCATGCGGCAGCGAGCCTTTGCCGTCCATGACAATCAGACCAATGGCTTCCTGTTGGGCAATCTGCAAGGCCAGCGGACGGATAATGCCCGAAGTCTTGCCAGACCCCGTATCACCCAGCACCAGCAGATGCTGTTGCAAATCGCGGAGACTTAACGCCATTTCCAGCCCCGCCGAGGGTGCAAAATCATCATTGCGAGCCGCCAGAATACCCGTGGAAACGCCCAGCTTGAATAGCGGGGTTTCATCCTTAATCGCTTCCTGCATTTGCTTTTGACGAGCAGCCTCTACTGTTTCGCCGCGTTGATGACTGCCAGAGGACAGCGAAATCAAGGCTTCCACGCCCTCTTGTGCTTCCAGCTCCTGCATCCGTTGTGTTAATGGACAATGATCCAGCGTCATTTTGCCGAAGACGATCAGGCTCAATAGCAAGGATGATCCCATCCCGTAACCCAATAACGAGCCAAACACACAGCCGACCGCCACGCAAACCCAAAGAAACTCACTCGCCCGATGCCCACCTTCCCGGTTGCGAAAATCTGCCTCTGAAACCTCTAATGACAAGGGATTGCCTTGCGAGGTCAGCCAGCCATAGCGATAAGCATCGGCCAGATCGGCAGGGGTGCCATCGGGCACATCTCGCAGCATCGTGCGGCGCACGATAGCCCGCGCTTCGTTGCGCTCATAATCCCGGACGGCATCGCGCATCAGATAGGGCACAAGCCAGACATAGGGTGTCCACCAGTAGAGTAAGAGTTCATCGAGATTCAGTTTCATGGCTTGCCCCCTTGCTGCATGGGTAGGCAGCTTCCATAGTAGTAGCTAAACTCTGACACATTCATGCCATCGGGAATGTTGGCACGGGCTGGAGGACGTGCCATTTTTTTCTCAAGGGTATCTGTTTCCATCAGGTGAATATACCGCTTACAGGCGGCTTGTTTGGCTGTTCCAGTTAAAGCCTGTAGTTGGGATTCGTTCAGTCCGGTTGATGGAATCGCACCTGCGTCCTGTTTGGGTTTGACAGGTGGAGCCATCAGGGTCTTTGCAGGACTGGCAGAACTATAGGATCGGCTCATCTCAGGATCAGCTTGCGAGCTTTGCGGTTGCAAAAGTCGCCGGGATTCAGCTTCCTGTTGTTGTTTGGCAGCTTCTGCCCGTTGGGCATCGCGCCGTTCAGCCTCAAGTCGTGGAGACGTACCGGAGGCCAGAGGTCAAGCCAATGCCTATCGCCACACAGACCACCCCTGAAATTAAGGCGATCAGAAAGCCCAATTGAAGCAATATCATTTGCCGGATCAGCGGGTTCGGTGGCGCAATGGTCAGACGGCTTTCGACCGTCGCAATCCGATCCAGTGTCGCTTCGATGAGGGGACAGTTAGCCAGTTGGGACATCGAGTTCCCCTCCTGTAGGTTTGGGCGGCTTGTCAGCTTCGGCCTGTTTCTGGGGTAGCGGTGGCAGGGCAAACAATTCCCGATCCGCCGTCTTGGTCAGGCAGTCATCGAGCAGGCGGTAGAGTTCGGTTCCAAAGTTGGGATTGTGTTGGCAATGCTCCAACGCGAGCGCACCCGCCAGAATCTTGCGGCGCGTGTCCTGTTTGCGGGTGAGTGACTTTTGACGATGTTCGAGCGCGGCAAGCCGCTTTTCAAGTGCTTCTTTGCGTGCCGATATAAAAAATCAGGTCACGCGGCGCCAGCCAAGTGCGCGCTTATACGTTGTGCCAACGTGCGCGGTGGGGTTTTACCCCTACACCCCAGCCAGATTGCCCCGGCACAGTTCCACCTTCGGGTGGAGCAGTGGGCAATCTGGAGCGGGACAGTTTAGCCCTGTGAAGGTTGGCAATTGCTAACTTCCATCGGTAAAAATCAGCCCCGCAGGCGTTCCGGTGTGAACGCGGGAACAGGATAGACGATGGTCTATCCGCCGTGGAAGGAAAGGGATTCCTTCACGGATTAAAGCGCGGAAACGGAAAGGAAGAACCCCGCATGGCCATCTATCGACTTTCAGCCAGCGTGATCTCCCGTTCGACCGAGCGCAGTGCGACCGCCGCCGCCGCCTACCGTGCAGGCGAGCGTATCCGCGATAAACGCACCGCCACGACCTTTGACTACACCAAACGCAGTGGTATCGAGCATACCGAGATACTCGCCCCGGATTCCGCCCCCGACTGGATGCGAGAGAGGCCAAAACTCTGGAATGCCGTTGAGATCGCCGAGAAGCGGAAGGACTCCCAGCTCACCCGCGAGGTGCAGCTTGCCCTGCCTCACGAGCTGAACGCCGAACAGCGGCTGGAGCAATGGTGCGAGAGCTGGCAGCAGCATGTCAATCAGGCACTGGAGCGGACAGGCGAGAAAGAGCGGGTGGATCATCGATCCTATGAGGCGCAGGGCATCGACAAAAAGCCTGAACCCAAGCAGGGCGCGACCGCCACAAAATTAGAAAGACAGGGCATTGAAACCAATGCAGGCAATGACCGCCGCGCCGTGCAGGAGCGCAACGCCGAGCGGCTGAATATCAAGGCAGAGCTGATGGAAATCGAGAACCAGCGGCTTGATCTGGCGAATGCCCTGAAGGAAGAAAAAACCAAAATGGCAGACTATGAAAAACGTGCTTTGCAAGTCGAAAAAGAGAAAGTTCAAGGAGGCCGTATGGAGCCGTTACGCCCAAGCCAAGAGCTGTTTACCCCGCAGCGGGTCAGTCAGGATTTAAGCATTTTCTGGGAGCAAAGCGAACGCAAGCCGATCCAGTTTCAGGAGACGATGGAACGGTTTGGTTATCGGCTGGCAGAGACGAAAGACCAGCGGCTGGTGATCGTCGATCCTGCGGGCGGCTTACGGGATTTACGGCGAGTGAAGGGTGTGGATGATCAGGCCATCACCAAGCAGATGCGCGATCTGGACAAGCCCATTCCTGACATCAAACAGGCCAAGATGGATCAGGAGCGGCAATTCACCCATGGCACGACCGGGCAGCATAAAACCCCACTGGAGCAGAAGCACGGGCAGGAAAAGCAAAACCTGCATGAGCAGCAGAAAGCCCGTCGCATGGCGGAAGAAAGCCGTCAGAAAGAGCTGGCAGACCACCAGCGCAAGCAGCTTGACGACAGACTGGCACAAGAACGGCAACAGGCCGAGCGCACCAGTCAGCAATTCCAGCAGCGTTTTGGGAATAACCGATTGAAATCACTGGCACTGGAGTTTAATCCGTTTACGCGCAAAGACTATCTGGCCGAAAAACAGGGCGCGACCGAGGCAGAGAAGCGACTGGCCAATCGCCCGCAACAGGAGCAGCACCGCCGCCAGAATCTGGAGGACAAGCTAAAGAAAGATAGTGCGTCACTGGATAAACGCCTGACCAGCACCGAGAAAACCGAACGCCTGCAACTCGAACGCCAGCAGCGACAGGAGGGCATCAAGGAACGGCAAGCCAAGATGCAAGAGCAATCGGAACAGCGGCAAGAACAGGCGCGCAAGGACTATCAACAATCGCGTGACAAGCCAAAAGAAAAGGACACCCAGAAGCCCAGCCAAGAGCAGGGCAAGGACGACCCGAACGACCCATGCCGCAAAAAACGCGATCACGGCTGGGAGCGTTAAACGCAAAATAAACGCAGTTTAATGATAGTTTATTGTCATTTTATCTGACATCGGCTATACTGACAGCAGGAGAAAAATCCAGATGTTTCAGCGCCGATTTAACATAAGCCCTACCGCAACCCGTGCCCTGATGACGATTGAAGCCAGCCGACAGGTGCTGGACACCTTGCCATTCACCGTGGAAATGCTGGCATCCTTGCGGGAAACCGCACGGCTGATGACCACCCATTATTCCACCCAGATTGAGGGCAATCGCCTCACTCAGGAGCAGGTGAAGGCGGTCGTGGAAGGGAAAGGCCACTTTCCCAATCGGGAACGTGACGAGCAGGAAGTGCGCTGTTATTATCGCGCCTTGGAATATGTCGAGCAGGCCGAGCAAAGCCCTGATCCGTTGGATGATCAGACCATCCAGACCATTCACGGGCTGGTGATGCACGGCAAGCCAAGCCCCACCCCGTATCGGGATGGGCAGAATGTCATCCGGGATAGTGGCAGCGGGCGGATCGTGTATCTGCCCCCCGAAGCCCCGGATGTGGCGGTGTTGATGGCCAATCTGGTGGCGTGGATCAATGCCAGCCTTGCCGAAGGCCTCTATCCCGTGCCTGTGATTGCCGCCGTGGCGCATTACCAGTTTGCCACCATTCACCCCTATTATGACGGCAACGGACGCACGGCAAGGCTATTGACCACGCTGATTTTGCACAGAAACGGCTATGGCTTGCGCGGGATTTATTCGCTGGAAGCCTATTATGCCCAGAACCTGCAAGCCTATTATGAGGCGTTGAGTGTCGGGGAATCGCACAATTATTATATGGGGCGTGCCGAGGCGGATTTTAGCGGCTTTGTGACCTATTTTTGCCAGGGGATGGATACCGCCTTCGCCAAGGTGCGGCTGCAAGCCACCCAGCAAGAGTCGCAGGGCAAAGGGGATCAATCGCCCTTGTTGCGGAATTTGAATGCCAAACAACGGTTGGCCTTGATATGGTTTCAGCAGCACCGCACCGCCACCACGCAGGAGCTGGCCAGCCAGCTAGGGCTTAATCCGCGTAGTGTTTCAGCCCTTTGCAAGGAATGGCTGAAGTCGGGGTTTCTGGAGTTGGAAAACCCTTCCCGCAAAGCCAGAAGCTATCGCCTGGCAGCAAGGTATGAAGTCCTCATCAACTTATTGAACGGGAATAATTAAAATGACTTTATCAGCAGCAGATGTGCTACATGCCCTCTTGACTGAAAATTACTTCCCTGCTCAAAAAGAGGAAAGGGATGGGCAGATTCAAGATAGAAGTGACGCAGGAGGATAGCGGTCAAGTGCTGGATGTGGACTCTCTTTGTTAACGACAACAAAGAAGGAGACTTCCACCATGCCTAAAGGGCAACTTGAGGTAGGGAGCTTACATAGTTTGTAAACAACCTCTAGTTAACACTCTCCCTTTTTCTATGCTTGCAATTTAATATATATGTGTTAGCATATAGGCCTATAGAGATAATGCTCCTCTACGGGTGTGTTATGTGCTAGATAAGATAACGTTGACTACTACTAAATAAAGTGACTTTGTGTTGTGACTTCTTCCTTTTTGCTTTCTCATGCGTCGTTAAAAACATGCAAATCTGCGACTCCATTGTTGGGGCGTAGGGTTCAGGCATTTGTAGATGGGCCAGCCCAAGCAGAGCCGTATCGTTATAATGCGTTGGTGTCGTTAGAATCTAGCACGCCCCCCGCTAACCCTGTTAACGCTAAGGAGGCCGACAACGAGGAGACTCCGTCAAACGACGATCCTTCCTTGGAGCCGACTCCCCCAGTGGAGCCTCAAAATCCTTTACAAACGCTCGAATCGTTGGGGAATCATGTTCGGAAGGATTGGTTTTCTAACATTAACAAGAGCTATTTAAAACGAACGGTGAAGCTCCCTGAAGATGACGTGTTAAATACTTATTTAGATAATCAAACAACGGGCTGGATTGGTGCCAAGTACGGTGCTTTATTTGGTTTGTTTGTCGCCCCTGCCTTGGCGTGGTATTGCCATAAGGTAGGTAAGCCTTCGTTAACCTTGAGTGCCTTAAGTGCCATTAGCCATACAAAGGTATTAAGCGAAACGTTACCCACGTTTAGAACATGGGTGAATGATCTGAAAGCCCCCACACGACAAGCGAAATTAACAAACGCTGCCTTGACCATGCTCGAAAGTTTACAGCTTGTTGGGGGAATTGGTTTTGCTATTGCTAGTGTGCAAACCAACGAACTGAAAGACCGAGTGCGAGCCATTCGTAATGCTCAGCAGAAAGGCGAAAGCAAAGTGTATGATTGGCCTCAGGAAGGTATTCAAATTGGCCCACTGACCATTGGTATCCATAAAGACCATGCTAGCAAACCCAGCCCTAGCGACGCCTTGCTACGCTTAAAGCAAGATCAGCTAGATAGACAAAATGCGTTTTGGTTTGGCTTTAAAGAGGCCTTACTGGTAAAGGTCTTATTACTAGGAGCTACCTTAGGAACCGCCTTTGCAGGGGCAAAAGTGCAAGAATCGTTTACGCAAAATAAAAAATTAACGCAGGATATCACTCACTTTATTACACACCCTATTTTTATGGCCAAGATGGTGGCAACACCGTTTATTGGGGGCTTAGTATCGTTGGAGTTGGTACGGTATTTGAATCATCAGCTTCGGTTGGCGGTGCAAGCCAGTTCGCCTAAGTTAGCCCCGAATGTGTTGGCTACGGCTTGTGAGCCTCTGCCCTGTGAGAGCTATTCGTTTGCTAACTTGTTTAACTCTTTGTTTACTGCCAGTACACCGACCCCTAATGAAGGAACAGCCTCTGTTACTACCACTGCTTCTACTGATAGAAGTTCAGTCTTAGCACAATCTTAAATAACGGTGTTTTCTGCTAATGTGTAGAGTGAGTTATCGCTAAAGAGGCTTTATTGAGCATGGCTGTTGCCAAATCGCAGAATCCTTCGGTGGATTCAAGTAATTCGTTACCACAAGTAAGGCCTACACCACGGCAAGCATCCCCTACAGCACAGGAGTCGCCTCCTTTTATGCCTGTGGATAGAAATAGCCTGCCGATGGATACCTTTGTTCCGCCTCGTGTACCGAGTGCTGTACCACTACCAACGACTACTAAACCACCTTTGCCTTGGTGGCCCATGGCTGCGACGTTAGCGACAACTCTCGCTGTGGCTCCGCAAGTGGTGAATCCTAAAGCACTGGGTTCGGTTGGCGAGCATTGGAAAAACGTGAGTGATACCTTGGTATCGCCGATACACACCCTATGGAAGCGAGAAACATCGCCTGCCACCACAGAAAGAGTGACGCCACCGACGCTTGAAAAACCGGTAGAGCGAAGCGAGTGGCATTCTGCTTATGCCTCAAGGGGGGGGATAAGCAATCAAGCACCTGAAACATCCATTGTTTATCAAGACGTTCCAAATCATAATTCTGCGAGCTGCTCGGATCCCAATTGTACGCAGGATCACTTAGCGGTTGGCGACTTATTTCAGCCTAGACTATCAAGCTTAGTAAAATCCTTAGGGAAGTCACGAGGTACCTCATCAACAGATGGCATGTCCGAAAGAGGAAATGCTATCCTTGCTAGGCGACAGGCAGAGGCAGAGGCAAAGGCAAAGGCAAAGGCAAAGGCAGAAGAGTTACGAGAACAGTCACCATCTGTGCCTGCTACTGCCCTGCCTGATTCTTTGGGAAGCACTCCCGC
>JBJTUB010000205.1:0-4153 GCA_046080465.1 Vampirovibrionales bacterium
AAAGGTGGGGGTTTCGGGGGGCTTTGCCCCGAGAAGAATGTGGGGGGGGGGGTTTGGGGGGGAGGAACGCCCTCTCAAGATTGCCCGCAGGGCAATACAAAGCGATAAACTTAGGACTGTGCGAAATATAGTGTCATTCCACTATCAATTACAAACTATCCAACGCTTTTTTATCGCCTTCTTGCGAATCCTTCAACATCTTTTTAAGCAACGTCGATTGCGTATCCAGCATCTTCATGGTGACTTCTAAATTGCGAACCTTTTCTTCTAGCACAATATCGGCATTGGCCAACACCCGCTGATGGGTACGTTGAAACCCAGAAAGCACCGTGCCTGCAATGCCGTTTAAAATGGAACCTGTCGCCACGCCCACCAAGCCTGTCGGGCCAAACAGAGGGCCAAGGGTTGTTAGTACGCCACCAATCCCACTCAATAAACTGGCTGCAGGTAGTACCCAGTTTCTGCCAAAGCCCATGCCCGCAGCCGTACCCACGGCAGAAGCCGCAGCACCGCCCACAACACCTGGGCCTTGTAGGTTTTGCAAGTAGCTCAAGCCCCCCGCCCCCCCGACGATACTACCCGTTGCATCCCATGCTGAATCGGTACTTGTCTCGGTACTAGCGGCACCGCCCACCATGCCTCCCAACAAATCGGCGGTATCGTTCCAGCTTTGCCCTACGCCAAAGCGATTGAGACCCAAGGCACCAATACCCAAGTTAGCAAGGCCTGCAAACGTGCCTAAGCCACTGTGGCCTGTAAGCGAGGCGGGCAACATCGCCGCCCCCCCCGTGGGGAAGCCGTTGTAGTTTGAAAAAGGAGCTAAACCAAACGATGCTTGCCCCCCTGGTACCATGCCCGTACCCCCTTGCATGGGGGCGTAAAAGCTGGTGCCAGGCATGGTGAGAGCTTCACTCCCCAGCATGGGCGAAAAAGAAGGCGCCCCAAACATGCGGGCAATGTTCATTAAAAAGCTATTAAAGGGTACCAAGCCTTGCCCGCCCATGGCATTACCAGAGACGGCCAGTTCGCGAATGCGATCGTAGGTTTCGTACAGCTCGTTTTTGCAGGCACCTTCGGCCTTGCCATAACGGCTGACAATGGTTTGAATGCTATCGTTTTTATAAGCCATCATCATACGAGCTACTTTCTGATAAAGTTAAAAAGATCTAATTAAAAAAGCTCCATATAAGTAATAATGCTAACACCAGTGCTATACATAAAGGCCACGGTGTTCTCCAAAAGATTTTTTGTTTTCTGTAATGATAACGCTGATGTTTACTTGCAATCAATGAGCGGAGACTATTAATAGCATCCTCGCTGATAGCACTAAGGGGCAAAGAATAGAATGGAATTATATTCTTCGTAGACAAAAGCTCTTCTTTAAAATACAAATGGATATAAGCAGATGTTTGCTCTATTCGTAGAAGATCCATCCATGAATATCGGTTTGTGGAGTTTTTTTCGACGAACGTCTCACCGTCGCTAGAAACAGTTGTCGTTAAAGCTTCAAATTCTAAATGTGTCTCATAAAAAACACTGGTGAGTAGTGTCGTTTTATTGCTTTTTAAAGGTCTTGGTGAACAAGTAACACACAGTGTTAGCCATAAAATAAATAGTACTGAAAAGGGCATCCATGAAAATTTGCAACAAATACCAAAATAGATGCTCACTACATAATAAGTTACCAAAAAAAATAAAGACACGTTAGATGATAGAGATGGTGGATTTTTCACATCCTTCAAAATTTCGTTCCAATCAGAAGGTGTAATGGTGACTTGAATCTGTAGGGGTGTCTTAGACATAGTGTTAACTTTCTACACCTGATTTTAGAGAGTATTAACTAGGGGCTGTTTGCAAATAAATTACAACTATAGATACCGCTTACGAAACTCAACCAAAAACTTGATTAGACTCATGTATCAATGGGGTTTATAGGGGCGAAGCCCCTATAAATAATCTAGGGGGGAGAGTTGTAGAGAGGGAGGAACGGCCTCTCTACGTTGCCCAACGGGCAACACAAAGCGACAAACTCAGGAAGTCGCTATTTAAGATTTTAATTGGTATAACATTCTTCTGTTTTTCTAACCAAAAACGGTGAATATCGCCTTCACTTGTTTTTCAATCTGTTTTTTCAACCCATCCAGTTCGGCTGTTACCATGCTGTACTGGGTTTGAATCCGTTCTAGTTGCAGTTGCATGGCTTTATCTAGTTGAAAAATAGCGTTCAGGCGTAGGTTAATGGTCTTGGATTCATCGCTGTTGGGATCGAGGTTGGCCGATAGGTTGAACAGTTCGTTCATTTGGTTGGTCAACCGCATCCGTTCGGCGTTGATTTGTTGCTGAGTGAGTTCGAGATCGTTTTTTTGTGCCGTGAGTCCCATGACTCGGGCTTGTGTGGCGGAAAGTCCCATAGGATTGTATCTCTCTAGTTAGGGGGAAAAAGCGAATCATTGACTACAAACCGTATCGAACCCTTGAGGCAAACGCTGTAGTCGCCTCCTTTATTTGGTGGAGTGAGTGTCTCTCTCTTTAGCGTATTTTTAGTATTCTCCATCAGGTTATTTGGTATAATAGGTGCTGTTTGTAAATAGTTTCAAACTGCTTCTTTCTTACTTCTTAGTGGTAAGTTGCCCTACGGGCAACGTTGAGAGGTCGTTCCTCCCTCTCAACACTCTCCCCCCTAGGTTTATTAACGGGGGCTAACGCCCCCGTTGCCCCCCGAAAAAGAAACCAGTTCTTACGCTATTCAAGGTGAGAATTGGTATGAGTACCTCTCTCTTTAGCGTATCTTTAATGTTCTCCATCAGGTTATTTGGTATAATAAAAGTCTTGTTAACGTATTAAAAAGTAAAGAAGTGTCACCCCATGATGAGTTTAAAAGAGAGTGATTTGTCCCTCTTCCCCATGCCTAAGTTCAACGGTAAAGGCGGAGCGATTGCCACGGCCTTGATTGTGGGCTTTGGCTTGCTGATTTTACTGCCCCAGTGTGTGGGCATCGTCAACCCTGGTGAGCGTGGGGTAAAAATTACCGCAGGGGTGGTTTCAAACACCGTACTACCTGAAGGTATTTTTATTAAAACCCCCATTGTCGATTCGGTGGCAACGGTGGTAGTGCGTCAAACTACTGAAGAGATTGAAACCGATATTTTAACCAAGGATTTACAGAAAGTAACCACTCATGCTACGGTGAGTTACAAAATCCCAGAGAAATCGGTAATTTCTTTGTATCGTGATTATCGTGGCGAGGTGTATGGAACCTTGGTACAGCCCCGTGTGATGGAGGCCTTAAAATCAGTAGCTAGCCATTACAGTGCGGCGGAATATATTCAAAACCCAGAGAAAGTCACTGAAGAAAGTTTGCACAAAACCGTGCGTAGCCTAACAGGCTTGGTAGAGGTGGTAAACGTGACCATCAAAAACGTATCGCTCACCCCCACCTTGCAAGAGGCCATTGAACTAAAGCAACAAAAAGAGCAAGAAGCCAAGGCCGCCGAATACGAGTATCAGAAAAAGACGCTTGAAGCCAAGGCTATTGCTATTCAAGCCACGGCCCTTGCCAAAAGTAAAGAGCTGATTGAACTAGAGAAGGTGAAGGTTCAAAAAGCAGCGGTTGAAAAGTGGGATGGTCATTTGCCACAAACCGTCATGGGTGGTGCGATGCCGTTTGTTCCTGTGCCTAGCACAGGTAAGTAAACAGGCTATACCTAGGTTGGTATAGAAAGCTCTGCAAAAGGGTTTTTCGAGGTCTCTAAGTTCATCGTTTCGCATTGCCCTACGGGCAATATTGAGAGGCCGTTCCTCCCTCTCAAACTCTCCCCCCTAAGTTATTCTAGGGGCGAAGCCCCTAGAAACCCCATTTTTTCGCTCTTTACGATTCTAGAATTCGGTGCTTTATTGAGGGGGCGAATGCCCCTCGCCGTTTGACGCAACCAACGTTCAACACTTCATTGCACGCCCGAATGGGCTTCATTGCGAGGGCGAATGGGCTTCCTTCACCCCAGCCCTCTCCCTTAGGTGTATTGTTTCGCATGATTACAAAGATGTTCAAGAGGGGCTTTGTAACCGATACATTTTAATCGGGTACGGTTATAAGCATACACGAAATCCTCAATATACGCCACACGATCTTCCTTACAGTTAAAGCGGTTACGAT
>JBJTUB010000206.1:0-3820 GCA_046080465.1 Vampirovibrionales bacterium
TGTAGTAGAGGTGTTATTGAAGAACGCAGAAGGCTTGGTAGCGGTCGTATCGCTTCTTGTCGACTTAGCTAGTTTGGTGACGTGGATACTGCTTATGTGTGTTAAGGGTACCGAAGGCTCCAACCGCTACGGCGAGGATCCGCTGGCCTTAGAGGCTGGCAAGGCAACAACCCCTGAAGCCCAGCCAACGGCTACGCCCATGGTGTTGCATTCTACCTACCGTGAACCTCGTGAACCCAGAGACTAACGAAAAGGCTTTTGTAGCAGGCTAGAATGAGGAAAGCACAAGCGTAGGGGCGATTCATGAATCGCCCTTACATCCCTCACCCCTTCCCTCTCCCTAAGAGAGAGGGGGTAATACATTTTTCTCAGATCCTTCTATAACACCCCTAACGAAAGGAACCCCCTTCAATGGAGTTTAAAGAAGCCGTCATACAGGCTTGGCAAAAACGCTGGAACTTTAGTGGCCGAGCCTCACGCAGTGAATGCAATTGGGATTATTTATTTCACTATATTGTTTCTCAAGTTGTAGGTATTTCAGCCATAATACCCGTCTATCTTTTGTATGATTTTGTTCCTAAAACAGGCACACCCGCCTTTAAAGCGTTGGTGAATCAACTGGTTCATCAGGGCTGGTGGACACATCCACTGGGTATCAGCGGAGCATTGGTTGTGTTGTGGGTACTACTGTTGCTATTGAGTTATTTTGTTTTTTGGGTACTCGTGGATGTTCCCGTTTATGTTCGTCGTCTGCATGATTTAAATCGTTCAGGGTGGTGGCTCCTTACTTTCTATCTACCCGTAGTGGGGTTTATTTGGCTCATCGTTTCACATTGCAAAAAAGGTACCGAAGGCCCCAACCGCTACGGCGAAGATCCGCTGGCCTTAGAGGCTGGCAAGCCGACACCCCCTGAAGCCCAACCAACAGCTACGCCCACGGTGTTGCATTCTACCTACCGTGAACCTCGTGAACCCAGAGACTAACGAAAAGGCTTTTGTAGCAGGCTAAAATGAGGCAAGCGTGGCAATCCCCTCTTGACACAGGCGTTAAGCGTTCATGTTTTTACCCTGAACTCTTTCCAGAAAGACAACACACCTGCTATGACATGATACTCTCGCCTACCTAGGAGGCCGACGGCGACCCCATCATCTGTTGTTGCACCTTCAATAGTTGCTCTACAGATTTCTTTTTCTCGCTATCGACTTTTTCTTTTTCAGCCTTGGCTTCTTCCGCTTTCACACTGGCAGGCTTGCCAAAGAGAAGCTCGAACGGTTTGTGCATGGCTCCTTTAATCTTATCCATTAAAAAGAGCTGGCTCCCTAAGCCAAGAATCGCACCGCCCATCGTCATGGCTAGCGGGTTGCCCCCACCAGCCCGTGAAAAGGGTATCCACGAGGGTAAAAAGTTGGTAAACCCACGGCCAAATGGTACCAGCTTACTCAACAGGGTGGGAACCATACTGTGTGCTTTCATGGCGATAGCAGCGGTGGCCATAAAGGCCATCCCTGTACTAATAAACTCCCAGCCAAAGATTTTGGCTTTTTCTTTGGTGTCTTTTTCTTTCGTGGTGGCGCCAAAGGCTTGGGTAAAGGTCATTAGGGCAAAGGCTAAAAACATTAACTTACCCGCTCCAGCATGCTGAACCATGCTTCCTATTTTTTGGAAGATATTTCCATCAACACCTTTATTAATGAGCTTATTCATCCACACTTCTTGCGGCTGATCCATGGGCTGGTTAATGGTTAGGTTGCGTAAAAAGCTGCCCACACTCGCCACGGCTTTGCCTGCCCCAGTCACGCCAAAACCACGAGCTAGTTCATCAGTTTGTTGGGCAAATACGTGGGTATCGTGGTAGCGTTGACGTATAAACGCCACGGCTCCATTCATGATATTAAACCCGCCCCTTACCTCGCTTAATTGTGTAGCAAACTCTTTCTGCACACTGCCCAGTAAGGTATTGAGTTCGCTGTGGCTTTGAGCCTGCCCTATCTGCTTCACCCATGTTTCAAACTGAGCTTGGTTGCTAAACTGCCCTGTTTGTTGAAACAGTGGCCACTGGGTTTTTAAAAAGCTACTGGTCTGCGAGGCTCGTTCAGCCAAACCACCTTTGTTGAACAAATCAGCCATCAAGCCTTTACCAGGAATCCAACCTGTTAAAGCTCGGCCAATACCGCCAATATCTATCAGCCCTTCTTGCGGGCGTGGAATATGCCCTTTCACTAAATCATCCAAGTGGGCATGGAGCCTTGTTTGGGGTAAGGTATCGTAGCTTTGCTGTAAGTGCTTTAATACATGGCTGTAGCCTGCTTCTCGTACATAAGCGGGGGCTTCACCTAAGGCTTTATCCCATACGCCAAAAGCTTGGTTGGGTTTAAAGCCTTTTTCCCATAACGCTTGAAACGTCGCATCGCCCAGTTTACTATGTTCGCCGACAACCTCTTTTAACGCTTCTTTATTGGCCAACAATTGTGGCAAAGAAGCTATCCCTCTTTCGGTTAAGGCCTGCTTGAGTTCAGGAATCGCTGCCGAGGCTTTCATAATGGCCTCGCAGGTTTTAGTATCCAGTGTTTCAGGGGCATAGCCCGCCACTTGCTTTAAAAAACTAGTATTCATCGAGGCTAACACGCCGTGAATGGGGTGTTCAGCGTTGTTGGCGTGTTGAGCAGCCAAAGCCAACAATCCCGCTCTATCTGCCTTGGCTAGGGTGTGAATCATCGGGGCATAGGTGTTGTATAATTGCTGGGTAGGATGATGACTCCCCTTGACCCAACCCGTCCATTTGCCTGCCGTTTGTAAATCATCCAACATTTTATGGGCAATGCTTGCATCATGGGTGTGTAGATAGGTGTTAAAATCCATATCTCCTAACCCACGACGAAGTCCCTCAGGTAAGTGCGTGAGTGTGCCTTGTTTAGGCCCCCACCCATCCACACGTTGAGCCAGCTTGCCCCACCAACTATTTTTTAAATGTTCGGGGGTATTGGTACTGCCCAGCACGGAATCTAACCCTAGGGCATGGTTGGCAAGCGTCATGCTCCCTAAAAAAGCTGCCGACCCTACAGCCGTGACGCCGATCATTTCTTTCCCCGTAATTTTGTCGTTGTTAAACCAAAAGCTTTTAAACAACCCTGCTGGCCCAGAGGGCTTGTCTTTATCATCGTCAGGGGGTGCTGGGTTTAACACACCTGTAGGCAGGTCTGGCAAGGGTTGCCCATTGACAGCTTGCCCCAAGGCTTGAGCTTGTTTAACAAACGTATCGGGGGGTGTTTCTTGCAGTTGTTTAAGCTGTTTATCAATCGCACTAATGCTACCCGGAGCGTAGGGGCTACTACCTTCCCGCACTTCTGGAAAGGCTGGAGTGGCTTGCGGGGGGGCAAGGAAAGACGTAGGTGGTGTCAACGATGTAAACGATGTATTAAATTGATTGGAAGCCATGGAGAAACCATCCTTTATAAGCGTGTGTGGGGCTAGAGGCATTAAAGCGAATAAACGGACACCTAAAGCACAACCATACTACAGGCATAAACACCAGGGTATTTTTGTTTTGTGCGTTCATCCCCCCTCATAGTACAAAAGGTTAAATTGCTCTGTTCCTTCTCCCTTAGGGAGAAGGTTAGGATGAGGGAAACGTAGACTAAACCTAGGTTGGTGACATCCCTCACCCCAGCCCTCTCCCTTAGGTGTATTGTTTCGCATGATTACAAAGATGTTCATGGTATAGTATTAGGACTTCACTATCTTTCAGAACGAGGGCACCATGCACATTAAACTACACGCCAAGGCACGGACCACCCCTGCCATTCGAGCCGAGATTCAACA
>JBJTUB010000207.1:0-2203 GCA_046080465.1 Vampirovibrionales bacterium
CGTCAGTTAAAAAGTTGAGAGTGTGATACCACTTTACGGTTTAGGGGCTGTTTGCAAATAGTTTTAAACCGCTTCTTTCTTACTTCTTGGTGGTAAGTTGCCCTAAAGAGCAACGTTGAGAGGCCGGGGCATTCGCCCCCACAACGAGGAGGGACAATCTCAATTCTTACGCAAGATCCTCATTGTGAAAAACCTCTCAATACGATCCCCCCTATAAACCCCATTGATACATGAGTCAAATCAAGTTTTTGGTTGAGTTTCATAAGCAGTATCTATAGTTACAGTAATTTATTTGCAAACAGCCCCTATCTAAGGATGAGGGAAACATAGAACGTTCACGGCTTTATGGCGAGGGCGAACGCCCTTTGAATAGCTTGTGTCGTACTTTTTCTAGCACAGGGGTAATGTATTCAAACAATCCCACCCATTTTAACATCAACGTATACCCCACCACACTAATGAGTGCTAACAACGCCAAGATGCCTACGGCTTGCAGACGTGGTGTTTCCACCGTAAGCCAATGAAAGTGTTTGGCAGCGTAGCACGGCAGGGCCACGGCCAAACTTGCCACGCCTAATCGCCCTAAGAGCTTTATCCACGTTAGCCATGGCAAACCGAGCTGATACCGATACCGTAACAACCAGCCGAGCAACCCCATATTAAAGAGTGTTACCAAGGTAATGGAAAGGGTAATGCCTTCCACGGCAAACGCTTTAAGATAATCGATAAACAACCAGTTGAGGCCAAACTTTAAGCCAATCGCTAAGATGCCCACCCACAGGGGGGTCAGGCTATCGCCAAAGGCGTAGAATACACGTGTCAGGGTATCACGCACAAAATAGGGGAGCAATTGCCCTAACTGGAACACCAAGGCCACCGTCACCAAGGCAACATCGCCCGCCTCAAAGCGACCGTAGCCAAACACCAAGCGAATCAAGGGTTCGCCTAAAAATAGAAACACCCAAATAAGTGGGAGCGATAATAACCAGACGCCCCCCATACCTTTGACTACACTGGCTCGCAGGGCTTCGTCGTCTCGTTGTGTCACGAGTTCTACCAAGCGGGGAAAGAGGGGAATTAACAACGCCGTTTGCAGTACGCCTATCGGCAATTGCATGACTCGGTTCGCCAGTGTCACGGCAGACCAGGTGCCTTCAGGCAAGCGAGCCGCAAAAAACAAATCGACGTAACTCATCACTTGCCCCATGGTACTACCTAACATGGCGGGCAATAACAGGGTGAGCCATTCTTTCAGGAGGGGCTTATCTTCATCGTGAAGTTTAAAGGCAAGCGTACCAAAGCCTTTTTGGGTGTACTGGGGCCATTGGGCTAACAACTGACACGCCGCCCCTACCAAGCTACTCCAAGCCAACAGTAGCCCCGTGCTATCAGTAGGGAAGGCCAACAGGGCGACAATCATGACAAGGTTCATGACCGTGGGCGATAAGGTAGGCCACGCATACACGTGTACGACATTCAAGGCACCGTAGAAGATGCCCACCACCCCGCCAATCAGCAGAATCGGACTCATCACCTTCAGTTGCTGGCTGGCTGCTGCCAACAGGGGGGGCAGGGGTTCCCCCGCTATCACGGGCAAGCCTAAAATGGTACTCATGATAGGCAAGGCATACAGGTACACCGCCACCGAAGCCACGGCAAACACCACCCCTGTAAGGGTGACAAACAGGGCAGAAAGTCGGCGAACGTGGGCGTGATGGTTCGGCTGTTGCAATAACTTACCCAGTACGGCCACCGTTGCCGTGTGAAATGGCCCCCCTAGTCCCCCTAGTAAAATAAGGGCAAACTGAGGCAGTTGAAAGGCGGCCAAGTAAGCATCACTTGCTACAGAAAGGCCGTAGACTTGCACCATCACCCAATCACGAGCGAAGCCCAAGAACTTGGCCACCAGTACCAACCCTGCAATTAACAGACTGGCAGAAAGTAAGCTCCGCTTAGGCGGCTGAGAGGCGGAAGAGGAAGTCGTATGTGGGGTCATAGCTAATATAGTTGAATCCTTATTTTTTCAAACACTTTATATAGTCGAAACATCTTAGCTTGGTGATAAGTTGCCCTCTGGGCAACGTAGAGAGGCCGGGGCATTCGCCCCCACAGTGAGGAGGAACTTTCTCAATTCTTACGCAAGATCCTCATTGTGAAAAACCTTTCTACAACGCTCCCCCCTAGGTTTATTAATGGGGGCTAA
>JBJTUB010000208.1:0-811 GCA_046080465.1 Vampirovibrionales bacterium
GGCAAGGTACGCGCACATCAACGCCTTAGCACGGTTTCCAACGGCGAACAACTAGACGTACAGAGCCACTTGTTCAAGACCCAAGGCGGGCGAAATCTGCTGACTGATACGCTGGACAACCACGAAAAGGCCATGCACAAAAAAGCGTGGAGATTGAATGTTTTTAAGACGGCTCGACACAAACAACGCCAACAAACCGAGGCTTTTCATCGGGCGATTCGGGATTTAGGCCTCATGGAAAACAACAAGAAAGCCAAGGCACACGGCTTTCAAGATGCTATGGATGCCCGCCTACACTATATACGCTGCTTGGTTAGCAATGCGGAAGCTTACCTGTGCGATACTCGTAATCAATCCTCGTTTAGTGCTAGCAACATGGCCTTTACAGAGCTAGAACGTATTGCCCTTACGCCCAGACTACGCCAACAACTAGAGCAAACCGCCCAATATCAAGCCGTGTATGATCAAGTACTGTTGCACAACAGCTTACTGCAAGGTATGCAACAGTTGCGTACAGGTACTGCTTCGTATAGTATAGATAAAGCTCAAAGTAAAATTAACGAACTTGCCATTCGTGCCACCCACGAACCCCAACTCCTTGGCCCTGTGCGTCAAGAATGGCTCAAAAAAATCCGAGACATTTAACTAATTAGATGGTATACTTTTCTTTTGTTTAGAAAGAGAAGTGTGTGCTATATGAACTGCCCTAAATGTGGAAGTAGCGAAAAATCAAAAGCTGGATTTGTTAAAGATGCACAACGTTGGCAATGTAAAAACTGCCCTTGTAAATATACTCGTAGTACCCCCAAAG
>JBJTUB010000209.1:0-276 GCA_046080465.1 Vampirovibrionales bacterium
CCTGATTTGAACCCGATTGAGGGGTGGTGGGCGGTGCTCAAGCGGGTTGTAACCAATGGAATACGTTTAGGGCTAGCCTTCTACGAAGCCATTCAACACATCTTTGAAAAAGAGTCGTAAATTATTTAAAATACTATATCAACGTGTCTCATATGCTTTAAGACAGCGACTGTTGACACACCGATTAACTGACCGATACGTCTGAGGGAAACACCACTGGCATAAAGCTCTTCCGCTAAGGACCATGTCTTGGCTCCTAGTCCTTTGGGGGTACTA
>JBJTUB010000210.1:0-2183 GCA_046080465.1 Vampirovibrionales bacterium
GAAATTTCAAGGAAACGAAAACGGCTTAGAGGGCGTGTACACTGAAGTACATAACCGATAAACGGCTTGAGTTGACACAGAAAGTTCGCCGATGGGGGCTTTTGCAGAGTCTTCTATAATAGCTTATCGAACAAGGATTCAACACACTCATGCCTTCCCCTCATTCTTCTACCCCACCACAGCTTAACCCCTACGGAGGCACGCTGTGTTTTAATGGTCCTTTGGCCAACCGTTTAGATCAGCTCTTTGCTCTTCTTCAACAACGTTCTTTCAAACGAGGCTCGTTTGTACTTGCCAGTGGTGCCATCAGCAGCTGGTATTTGGATTGTCGTGTTACGGCACTCAGTGGCGAGGGTTCTTACCTTATTGGCCAGCTTTTGGCGAACGCCCTGCATCAATTACCCCTAGGAACATCGGTCGACCGTGTCGGCGGTATGGCCTTAGGAGCCTGTCCGCTTATTACAGCTGTTACCTATCAGCGTGCAGCAGCGGGTCACCCTCTTGATGGGTTTGTCGTGCGTAAGGAAGCCAAAACTCACGGAGCAGGCAAACAAATTGAAGGGAATCTTCAGCCCAACAGTTGTGTTGTGCTTGTAGAAGATGTGGTCACCACAGGTGGCAGTACCAAGCGTGCTATTGAAGTGCTAAAGGCCAACTACCCAAGCTTAACCATTGCGGGTGTCTTGGCGTTGGTCGACCGCCAAGCAGGGGGCGAGGCCACGTTTAAAGCAATGGGGGTGCCGTATCACTATCTTTACAGCGTTGACGCATTTCTTCAGGAATTAAAGACATCCAATTAGCATCCAGCGATTGAATGGCGTGATGAGCGTCAAGTACGTCATCCTCTTGAATGGGGGCGAACACCGAAAGACGCTCCTTTTCCTCAGGAGGAAGTTCAGGGTCTACGTACTTTCGGCGGGGCTTGCCTAAGCCAATACCACCCACAAACTTAGGCAAGGGAAAAGCGGTATTGTTGGCTTGATGATGCCGTTTCCGCTTCAGAGCCTCGGTTGGTTCGCTAAAATCGGCCATAGAAAGAGGCACAATCACCGAGCTATCCTCGTCGGCTAGATCCATTAAGCTGGTATCTTGCAAGTCATCATCGTCATCAGCATCTTGTTCAAAGTGTGGGGGCAGCCCCTGAGACGATTGCACACCCACCATAGCCGTACCTATCGCCGTATCGCAGGTATGACAATGCAAACGAACCAAGTGCATTTGCTTATCTTTGCCAACTAACATGATATCTTCTTCATGCAAATGTGTTCCGCAATGGGGGCATTGCAGTTGCTGCATAAACTTTTGAATCAGTGCAAATGGATCCATATTAATTAGTTTTCATCCACAAACGAGTTATTAACCCTAAACAGATACGATACACAAGATATTGTAACAGATACTATAGCACAAAGAGAACGTGTTCAACAACTTTTAACGATTTCACTCCGCAGCGTGGGCAAGCTTCCCACAACTGCAACAACCCAAGAGTAATGGCATCTCCCTAGGCTAGTGTATTGAGTGACTTTCCTGTTGTAGTGCTGAACAAAGCAGACTTCGCATGATCTAAATCCACAAATTGAATAGGGGTGTTTTCTGTCGTCATTTCTCCGTGATGCAACGCCGTTTGTATCGAGGCATGAGTCAATAACAACGGCGATGACAACAACACAGGCAAATCAATGTCTTGGTGCAATCGCTCTTCAGTCAACACACGCTCTACATCTCCGTGTGTAAGCGACACACCTAAACAACTATCAGACGTGGCAGAAAACGAGTTAGCTTTACTGGATCGCAACGGATACAAAAACAGTGCGTGATTTGGCTGAACTCGAGTTGTGGTTTGATCGTCTAAATGAATATGCTTCATTAACTGACGCTCCAAGAGGCTGCTTGGTTCTACCAATTGCCAGTTTGTATCGGATGGCAACATACTAGCAGTAAACGTCAAAACGTCTGCATCTCCCGCTTTTCGCTGTTCTTCTGCCAGTACTGTCGCAACGGATTCTTTAGAACCCACAAAAAAAGACATATTTCCTTGACGCAATGAAGGTGAGGTTATTGGTGGCTGATAAACACTTTTCACCGCTTCAGCAGATGAACAAGCAAGTAACGCAGGCTCTCTGAAAGGCGTGCTAGTGTATAATGACAAAGCCATGTCCTATGATTCCCTATATTAAAAATAA
>JBJTUB010000211.1:0-5426 GCA_046080465.1 Vampirovibrionales bacterium
CGTCTCATACCGCCCGCACACCGCACAATCAGTCGCCCGAATCAACAGATTCGTTTAGCTGCCGACTTGCCAGCCACGGTGCATCGCCTTCGAGAACTCTGACTTTTAGGGTCTCCTGCTTTTTTCTATTTAGGGGGTTTACTCTGTGTAGTCTTCTATATATAGTAAAGAGGCTTAATGCTCAAATGCGTTTTTAAAAGGAATCCTAACGGCTTATGATGATGATGTCTCTCTCTCAAACCGCTTCTCCCTCTGCTAGTAACAAACGGCGTGCTTTTGTGGTGGTGATTGATGCCTTGGGCGTGGGTGCCATGCCCGATGCCCCCGCCTATAACGATAGCCTGACGTGTAACACCTTGGGCAACATTGATGCCAACGCCCCCCTCGCCCTGCCTACCTTGGAAAAACTCGGCCTCGGGCATATTTTGCCCTTAACGCAAGTGCAGGCCGTGCCGAACTTCACCGCTCAAGTGGCCAAGTTGGCTGAACTTTCTGTGGGTAAAGATACCACAACAGGCCACTGGGAAATGATGAACGTTCTGTTGCCCGAACCCTTCCCCACCTACCCTGAAGGCTTCCCGCCTGACGTGGTGGAGGCCTTCTTGGCTCAAACAGGGCTACAGGGTATTTTAGGCAACAAGCCTGCCAGCGGTACCGCTATTTTAGATGAACTCGGCCAGCAACACCTAGAGACAGGCTTCCCCATTATTTATACCAGTGCCGATAGTGTGTGGCAGGTGGCCGCCCATACCAGCATCACTCCGCTTGAAACCCTGTACCAGTGGTGCGAGATTTCACGAGAGATTTTGCGTGGCCAGCACGAGGTGTCTCGGGTGATTGCCCGCCCCTTTGAAGGCGATGCCACCACGGGTTTTAAACGCTTAGGCTCGTACCGTAAAGATTACGCCGTGGAGCCACAAAGCGAGGGCAACGTGTTGGTGGAACTCAACACGGCGGGCATTCCTACCTTGAGCATCGGCAAGATTCAAGATATTTTTTGCAATGTGGGGATTAGTCATCACATTAAAAGTAAGGATAACCCCCACGGCCTACAGATTTTGCAGGATCTGGTGAGTCAGCGTTTGGCGTTTGATAGCCTAGCCACTGCGGATTGTCCTGAAACACTGAAGCAGGCCAGCCAACAACTGATTTTTATTAACTTGGTAGAAACCGATATGAACTACGGGCATCGCCGAGATGTGGTGGGGTATGCCAACGCATTGGAAGTGATTGACACCGCCTTGGCGGAGTTTGTTACCGCCATGACCCCCGACGATTTACTGATTTTAACAGGCGATCACGGGTGCGACCCCACCGCCCCAGGCAGTGACCATACCCGTGAATATGTGCCGATGATTGCCTACAGCCCCAGCCTACCCCCGCAACAACAGGGAACCCTGCACGGCTTTAACCATGTGGGGCAGTTGGCCAAACAGTGGTTTGTAGACTAACACTAGAAGAGGAAAAAACGGCTATGGTCGCTATGCAGCAAAGTTATCGTGTTATGTTAGGACTTCTGTGGGTGTTAGGGCTGAGTGTGGGTCTGCCCTTATTGAGTGATGCAGAAGAAGAAGCCTTGCCCCAGTTTCAGTGTCAACCGCATCAAACCTGCCTGACCTTTGCCTTGCTGAACGATGTGTACCAGCTCTTTCCCTACCCCGCCAACGCCGAGGGGAGCTACAGCCGTGCCGCTAGCATTTTGAAAGAGATTCGTAGTGCCGACCGTGAAACCGCTTTTCTGTTTGCAGGCGATACTCTTTCTCCTAGTGTGGAATCGCAAATGACGCAAGGCAAACACATGGTGGATGCCCTCAATGTACTCAAGCCCTTGGCCGCTACCTTGGGCAACCACGAGTTCGATTTTGGCCCAGCCGTGTTGAAAACTCGCTTGAATGACTCTCTGTTTCCGTGGTTGGCCGCCAACATTAAACCGTTGGATAAAGCCGTGCAAGCTAACATTTGGCCCTATGTGGTTCGGCCGATTAAAGGGCAACGGGTGCTCATTTACGGCCTGCTGACTAAAGAAACCTTGGTGGCCTCTAAGGTGGATGGTGCTTACGATATTGATGACCCCATCACCTATGCCCTTGCCGATTTACCCAAGGTGATTGCCCAAGAACAGCCCGATGTGGTGATTCTGCTAACGCACGTGACCATTGCCGAAGATAGAGCATTGGCTCAACGGTTGCGACACGCAGGGGTACCTGTCCACGCTATTTTTGGCGGACACGATCATCATCAGCTGTTTCAAGTGGTGGCAGGCGTGCCGATTATCAAACTTGATAGCGATGCCCGCACCCTTGGGCGGTTTCAGTTGAATGTGCTTCCCGCCACCCATTCATCTGCCTCCCCCAAGAAACGGCTGAACGCTTTGTTTAGCAAGCAACATCCATCCACGTTGCCAAGCGTGGCCACGGTGGAAGAGTTTCATTACAAGGTTTACCCTGTATCGCCTAGTATTCCTGTAGATACCACGTTTCAAGAGGCTCTCAACGTGAGTGTGGGTTCCTTGTATGCGGGGCTAGATAAGCCCTTGGGCAAAACGGGCGTGGCCTTGGATGTGCATAGCAGCGTGGTACGCAGTAACGAGGCTGTGGCGGGTAACTTCATTGCCGATGCCCTGCGTCAGCAGTTTAATACGCAGGTATCGCTTGTTAATGGTGGTGCCTTGCGTGCCGAACATACCTTCCCTGCGGGCATGCTCACCCAGCGAGATATTCTGATGATGATGCCTTTCGCCAACAAGGTAACACTCATTCACGGTACAGGGGCGTTGTTGAAAGAGGTGTTGGAATGGTCGGTCTCTCGGCGGGCAGAGGATGCGGCTTGGGGGGGCTTTTTGCAAGTCAGTGGCCTGAACGTCACCTATGATTTAAGCCAGCCCGTGGGCAAGCGAGTCACTCGGTTGGTGTGGGCAGGTTCTCAACAGCCCATTCGTGCGACAGAGGCCGTGTTCTTTAACATCCCCAATTACTTGGCAGAAGGGGGCAACGCCTATGCCATGCTTCCCGCTTACGCCAAGGGGTATCCCGAAAGTGTCAGTGTGACGGTATTCACCGATGCCGATGCCGTTGGCCGCTACCTGCAACAGCAAGCTACCCCCGTTTTGCCGAAACTCGAACAACGCATCCAACTTATAAATAACAAAAAGGAATCCTAACAACGTTATGATGATGATGACCGTGCTTGAATCGCCTTCGGCTACCGTTTCTCAGCAACAGCAACAGTGGATAGACGACACAAATAACTTAACCTTGGCCTGCTTGGCCTGCCCCACGCAGGCAGAAACCCTCCGTTTGTTGGGCATCAATCTTGAGGGTTTGCAGGGCTTAACGTCTGAAACGGCTCCCACCTTTCGCCCCATTGTCTCTAAAAAGCATCGTGGGTTGGCGTGGCCGATTGCCAAAGGCTTACTAAAGCAGGCGGCGGGCGTGGTGCCTAGCCCCGTGATGTTAACGCATATCGTCACCACTCGGTGTAATTATAGTTGCCCTTTTTGCTCGTTTGCCGATAGTCTCAACCAAAAAACCAACGATCTTACGCTGGAGGAAATTGATCAAACCTACGCCACCATCGGCAATAGCTTGAATACCATCGTGTATTCGGGCGGAGAAACCACGGTCAATTCGCAACTGGCAGAGATTATAGAATCGGCGTATGTGCGTACGCCCGTGCAGTCGGTTTACATCATCAGCAATGCGTGGAAGCCCGAACGTTTGATTGAAATCACGCATCAGGTACTGCAACGTTGCCCCGAACTTCACTTAACCTGGAGCCTGAGCATTGAAGGGCCTCGTGCTTACAACAACAGTGTGCGTAGCACCAAGGCCAAGGATTGGGATGCGTGGCACAACACCATTCAAACCTTGTTTGCACTGAAGCAACTGAAAGAAACCTTTGGCTACACCCAGTTGGATGTGCAGTTATGCACTGTTTGCACGCCTGAAAATCACGCCCTGCTGCCTGCGTGGTATGGTTTGGTACGCGATGTGTTGAAGCCCGATAAATGGAACCTCAACCTAATGCGGCGGAGCGTGCAAATGGAAGGCAGTGCCTTGGCGAGTTTTCATGAACGGCGTCAGCAAGAAGGGCTAGAACCCTTTGAGCAAACCTATATTGAGGTGACTCGTCAGTTACGCATGGATGCCTTGCAAGGGCGTTTAGGGTTTAACTATCACACAGGCACGCCGATTGAAGGGGCAATGAAGGCCGCCACGGATTTGTTGAGTCAGGAAATGAACCAACGGACGCTACTGCAACAACCTGCCTTGGTCGGCTGTAAAGCAGGCTTAACAGGGGCCTACCTTTCTAACACAGGCTTGGTGGGCGGATGTGAAGAGTTTGTGCATAACGCCCAATCGCCCAAGGCTTACGGCAGTGTGCGTGAAGCCAACTACGATTTTATGGCCGTGTGGCATAGTGAGCAAGCCAAGCAATGGCGACAACTCACCAACTGTGCCACGGAATGTGTGGGCTGCACGTTGGAAAGTCAGCGGAATTACCCCGCAATGTTGCTTTCGCCCCGTACGTTGTTGCAAAGCTATGGGCTAGGTAAGCAGTTATTGCAAGGTGCCGAACGTTTTAGCCCTCATCCAATCGTGGAACACCTGACCGTTCCGCAAGTGATGGCCGATTGATGTTGGCACGGTACGCAAAAACCAGTGCCACCTTGGTGGTGGTGGGTAAAATCAATGCCGATCATCGCTACTTGGTGGCGGGGGTGGAAGAATACCTCAAACGCCTGCGTCCTTATGTGGAATGTACCGTGATTGAAGTGCCTGAATGCAAGCAAACAGGTAACTTGAGCGATGAACAAATTAAAGCCCACGAAGCCCCCGCCCTCATTAAATACCTGCAACAGGCGGCCTACGGTATTGCCCTTAGTGAAGGGGGGAGTCACCTAAGTAGTGAGGCGTTTGCCCACCATTTAGCGAATCATCACCCCGCATGGAATCCCCTTGCCACGGGCGGGAATCCTGCTGGGCAAGGGCTGGTATTTGTGGTGGGTGGCTCTGTGGGCTTGCACGCCAGTGTGCTAAACCAAGCCCACTTTGTGTGGAGCCTCTCTCGTTTGACCTTTCCGCACCCCATGGTTCGCTTGCTGTGGGCAGAGCAGTTGTACCGTGCGTGTCGCATCCTCAATCAACAACCGTATCATAAGTAATACTAATTATAGTGGAATGACTATTTTTCCGTACATTTCTAAGTTCCTCGTTTCGCATTGCCCTACGGGCAATCTTGAGAGGCCGGGGCGTTCGCCCCCACAGTGAGGAGGGACCATCTCCATTCTTACGCAAGATCCTCATTGTGAAAAACCTCTCAAAGGCTCCCCCCTAGAGTTATTGAGAGTGTTAACTAAAGGTTGTTTACAAACGATGTGAATCCCCTGCCTTAAGTTGCCCTCTGGGCAACGTAGAGAGGCCGTT
>JBJTUB010000212.1:0-9210 GCA_046080465.1 Vampirovibrionales bacterium
CCCTGGCCCACCCGCCAAAACAATCGGGCAATCTTCCTCACGATTCACGGCTCGCAAAGGAATCTGGGCCGCTTCTAAAGCCCCCAGTACGGTGGTGTAATTCAGTTCGTATTGCAAAGAGACGGCCACAAAATCAAAGGCCAGCACGGGCCGTTTACTTTCTACGCCGTACAGCGGTAGGTTGTACTCTTTAAGCAAGGCTCGCATATCTTGAGCAGGGGCATAGACCCGATCGCACAGATAGTCAGGGTGACTATTCACCACGCTATACAGCAGTTTAATGGCGTAGGAACTCGCCCCGATTTCATACACATCGGGGAACATCAAGGCCATGCGTGCCTTGGCTGTGGCAAAGGGCTTGTGAAACGCCCCTTGTTCAATACCCAAATATCGCCCTGGTTTAAATACCTTGGGCAAAATCTCTGTTTCAAGAAGGGTGAGGTCAATAGGCGAATGTGGGGATGTTGGAACTGCGGAAAGAAGTGTCATTATGGAGGAAGCCTTTTACGAGTAAACAATACTGCATACAAAGAATCATCACACAAACATAAGCGACACACAAACGCTTTTACAACGTATAACGAGATCCCTGCCGAGTGCACGCCGTGCAAATTCAGCGTCAATTGCCGTCATCACGTCATCACGCTCGTGGCTCATCCATGTGGGGAACAGTACATGCTTGGGGTGACCATTGCCCGCCACCCGATGAATAATACACTCAGGGTGAAGACGCTCGATAAAATCGACACAGGTGGCAATGTAGGTCTCAAAACTCATGCTTTGCCACATGCCTGTTAGGTATTGTTCGGCAATAGGGGTGTGTTCCATGGCTACCAGCATGTGTATTTTAACACCTTCCACCTTAAGCTTGGCTAACGCTTCGGCCGTGGCCATCATATCCGCCCAAGTTTCACTGGGCATGCCTAAAATAACATGCACACAATGGTTGATGTTCCGCTCACGTGTCCACGCATAGGCTTGCAGAAACTCCTCGTAGGTTTCGCAGCGATTCACCAGCTCTAAACTGCGATTGTGGATGGTTTGCAAACCGTATTCCACCGATACATAAGGAACCTGTTTTTTATAGCTGGCTATCAGATCCAAAATCTCGGGGGTGACACAATCGGGGCGAGTAGAGATAGCCAAGCCCACAATATCGTCGTGGCTGGCAAGGGCTTCATCGTAGCGTTCTTTCAGGGCTTGGGGGGTATCGTAGGTGTTGGTAAAACTTTGAAAATAGGCGATAAACTTTTCGGCACCAAAACGGCGTTTACGATAGTCGATATTTTTTAGCACCTGTTGGGTAATGGGGGTAAAGGCAGGATTGGAGCGAGAGGAGGAGCCTGTTTCATCGCAAAAAGTACAGCCCCCCACCCCCTTGACACCATCACGGTTGGGGCAGGTAAAGCCTCCATCAATGGAAACTTTATAGACACGGCACCCAAAGCGTTCTTTTAGATAGCTATTGTACGTTCGGTAGGGCTTGAGAGAGGGCGTTGAAATTGGGGGCGAAGTAGCATTCATAGGTAAGACTCTATTTAAGTGGAACTGATTGAACAAATACTAGTTTATACGAAACAATCGTCACCTACAACATAAAGGTGTAAGGATGACGATTGTTTCGTAAATTATAGAAGCCTGAACTTACTTTTTAAAGAACTTTAAACCACCGAATGTGGCTAAGAATAAGCTCACTGCCCCAACGATAGGTGCAAAGACGGTTGCCGCAGAAGCTGCGGCGGCACCAGGAATAGCCAAAGCAGCAAAGCCTAAGCCAGCACCCCCAGCAGAGACTAAGCTAGCTTTAGCTACATTAGGTCCGACGCCACCTAAAAATTTTTTTGATTGTTCGAGGAGGCCACGTACTGGTTTTTTAGTCTCTTCAACAACGGTGGCCACAGGTTCTTTGATGTCTTCAACAACTTTAGCCACAGGCTCTTTGATTTCTTCAACGGCTTTAACCGCCTCTTCGTCATTGCCACGTGTTAACAAGAAAGCGGCCACGCTACCTAAGCCTAAAACGCCAGCCCCAATTTGCACTCTGCGATCTTGCCAAAGAGGTTTCTTTGCTTCTGGAGAGGTGGAGGGGGGAGCGGCTTCTGGAGAGAGAGGAGGCTCAGCTCCCTCAGGCGACGTGGGTAAAGGCTCTGAAATAGGAGATGGCGGCGCTAGGTTTACGATATCCCCAGCTGAAGCCACAGGCATCGCTGGCAAGTTAGCCAATTCGGCGGGTAAGGCTGGCACGGGTGCTTCCTCACGAGGAGCCATCATCGGTTTTTTATCGGCAGGCTTCGTGGTAGGTACTGAAGACAGTGGTGTTGATACGATCATAGACATCATGGGTAGATTACTCCTAAAAGAAATGAAAAACTTTCAATAAAACTTACTTTGCAAATCGGCTAGCAATACCACGAGCACCCAACGCAATACCTGTGCCAATACCCGCTATAGAAGCAACAGGCCCCCATGCAGGTGCCGTTAAGGCAAGAGTACCAGCGGCTATACTAGCACTTATAGTGGGAACTGCGGCTACCACCGCACCCAATGTAGCACCTTCTGTTAAACCAGTAACAACTCCAAACGCTGGTGTTTTTGCTTTTTCACCTTGTTGCTTCAGTGCCTGCCAAAAACCACTAAGAGGTCCTACCTTAGAGGAAGTGTCCGCTGTTGCTTTTGTGGCTTGCTGAGTCACTTCTTGAGCGGTTTGAACAACAGTTTCCGCCTCTTCTTTAGCCTTTTCCACCAGAACAATCCCCTGTTTTTTTGCTGCTTTAATTAAGTCTTCAGCGGTATTTGGTAAGTTTTTCATGGCTCCGCCAACCAACAATCCACCCACTAAGGCCACAGCAGCACCAGCACTTGCCATAATTTTCTGCTTTTTTGTCCAGCCTTGCTCGGTGGCGGGGGGAGTCGACACTTCTGGAGTTACAGAGGTGGGTTCGGTGGTTGTTTGAGACGACTGAAAACTATCGGCGGGTGATGACTGTTCTAACAAAGAAACTGGCGGAGGCGATTCAATACCAAACGATGCGGGTTGCACATCTTCACGAGGAAAGCCTCGCTGTAATATAATTGATTGAGGGGGGGGCGAGAGAGAAAATTTCGACACGAAACGACTATCCTTTCAACATTTAAAAGATAAAAACCTCTAAAAAACAAAAATCGGTGAGTAAATTATTTTTTCCAAATAGTTAGTCCAATCAGCTAGGTTTAACGGCCTCAGTTGTGGCTTTAACAACATCACCAGCGGTCTTAGCTGTGGTTTCTACAACATCACCAGCGGTCTTAGCTGTGGCTTCAACAACATCAGCAGAGCCACCTAAGTGGAGCAAAGGGCTTAACCCATTAAAAGTAGCTTCAAATATACCTGCCGATGGAACACCTAGTAAGTGAGCACCCAATTCTTCAACAATACCGAGAGCAACACCACCACGGGCAACTTTACCAGCAGGAGTTTTACCAAACCAAGAAAATCCACCATTTTCAACATTTGTTGTTACCGGTGGAGCAACCGTTGACGGAATGGTAGTCATCGTTTTAGCTTGTTTCTTACCTGCTTCTACCAGTTCAATCCCAAGCTCTTTACCCGCGTTAATGAATTCCTCAGCTGTTTTGGGTAGATTTTTCATGCCGTTGCCAACCAGCAAGCCGCCCACTAAGGCCACAGCAGCACCAGCACCTGCCATGATTTTCTGCTTGTTCGTCCAGCCTTGCTCGGTGGCGGGGGGAGTCGACACTTCTGGAGTTACAGAGGTGGGTTCAGTGCTTGTTTGAGACGACTGAAAACTATCGGGTTGCGACGCTAAATCAGCCATAGACGAAGATGGAATACTTGCTTCTGCTGAGGGCACAAATGGCGTAAAGGCCTCTTCACGAGGAGCTAGTTTCGCCTCAGAAGACTTTTTTGAAGATTCAGGCTTGACACCTGAGCCTACAGGGGCAAACTGGGGTACAGACGAAACAGACATCATAAAACGTGACTCCTTAATAATGAACCCTGAACTTAAACAATAAAAATAATTGTCCTACATCACACATTGAGTATTAAACAATGAGATTTTTTATTTGTGCTAGAGCTTATTGTGAAAAACAAAGTAACTTAAAGGATACACACACGTTAGTTCTAACAATAAAGATTAAAATACCTTACACACATAAACTATACCTGAAGCATACCACAAGTGCAATACTTTTTATAACAGAAACCAAGCAACAGGGTCACCTTCTTTCCGCACTCTTATAAAAGTAAAAGCGTTATTAGTATAAACAACGCCTAGAGAGTATTTTGTGCTAGACTAACTATAGAAAGCTCTGCAAAAGCCCATTCGGGCGTACAATGAAGGGTTGAAAGCTGGTTGCGTAAACCCCTTTGATAAAACGGGTCTATAGAAGACTCTGCAAAAGGTTCAAGCGGATGAAATTTCAAGGAAACGAAAACGGCTTAGAGGGCGTGTACACTGAGGTACATAACCGATAAACGGCTTGAGTTGACACAGAAAGTTCGCCGATAGGGGCTTTTGCAGAGGTTTCTATAGGGGCGAAGCCCCTATAGATAAGTTAGGGGGGAGCCTTTGAGAGGTTTTTCACAATGAGGATCTTGCGTAAGAATTGAGATGGTTCCTCCTCACTGTGTGGGCGAACGCCCCGGCCTCTCAAGATTGCCCGTAGGGCAATGCAAAACGATGAACTTAGAGACCTCGAAAATCCCTTTTGCAGAGCTTTCTATAATCTTTTATCGTCTCTTTTTAAAGGCTTGCCCCCCTATGAGTCACTTTATATCTACAACTTTAACCACTTTTTTAACCCGTGTTTATGGTGCCTACAGCCCCGAAGCCCCCTTGCCCTTGCACGCACCCCAGTTTAATCAATACGCCGAAACCTTGGTGTTGGCAACCCTGCGTAGTACCTTTGTTTCCAGTGTGGGGGTGTTTGTTAGCGAGTTTGAGCAAGGTATCGCACGCTTTACGGGAAGCCCCTATGCCATTGCCACAGTGAATGGAACCAGTGCCTTGCATTTGTGTTGCTTGTTAGCAGGCGTGCAGAGAAAAGACTATGTACTCACCCAGCCCCTGACCTTTGTAGCCACCTGCAACGCCATTGCTTACACAGGGGCGACGCCTTTGTTTGTGGATACTTGCCCACAAACATTTGGGTTATGCCCCACTGCCTTACAAGCATTTTTAGAAGCCTTTGCGTTTAAAGATAGCGATGGCACTTGCCGATTAAACAACACCAAGCGAGTCATTCGTGCCTGCGTGGTGATGCACACCTTGGGGCATCCTGCACGGATAAAAGAGTTGCTTAGCGTTTGCGAACACTGGGGAATCACCTTGATTGAAGATGCCGCCGAGAGTTTGGGTAGCGTCTATGAAGAGCAACACACAGGCACGTTTGCTCCACTGGCGGCCATTAGCTTTAACGGCAACAAGATACTCACCACAGGGGGCGGGGGTATGGTGTTGTGTCGAGAAGCACACATCGCCCAACGAGCCAAGCACCTAAGCACCACCGCCAAGCAAGCTCATCCTTGGGCGTTTATTCATGACGAGGTGGGCTACAACTATCGCTTACCTAACCTAAATGCGGCCTTGGGCGTGGCTCAATTAACCGAACTGCCGCAACTGTTAGAAGCCAAACGAGCCTTAGCACAGGCGTATCAATCCTTGCCACTGCCCGATGGGTTTGCTTGGGTGCAGGAACCCGAAAGGTGCCGTAGCAATTACTGGCTTAATACCTTGCAATGCCCCAGTGAGGCTGATCGCAATCAGTTGCTCGAAAGCTTAACGGCCAGTGGTGTTCAGGCTCGTCCTGTTTGGGAGCTGATGCCCCGCTTGCCCATGTTTGCCCATACCCACACCGAAGCCTCTCTGCCGTTAAGCATTCCCCACGCCATTCACTCCTCAGAAACCTTGCTCAACTTGCCCAGTAGCCCACAGGCTGTTTTGGCCGATTGAGTAGCCCACTGATGCACCACCAACGCATCGGCCAAGCAGGTGTGTTGTAACCCCTGCAATGGCGGAGCCGTCGATACCTGCGTTAGAACACCCTCCAACACCCGAGGAATATCAACAAAGCGAATCTGCTCGTTCAAAAAGGCTTGTACGGCCACTTCATCGGCGGCGTTTAAGGCACAGGTGTAGGCTACCCCTGCTTTAAGCGATTCTTGTGCTAAACGCAAGCAGGGGGTTCGTTCAGGGGCTATCGCTTCAAGTTCCAGTGGTGAGGGGCTGGTTAAGCCCAGCACAGGAGACGGTTGCCGTTGAAGCTCAGCTTCTAATGGGGAAGGCCAGCGTTGCGGGTAGCTAAGGCCGTACTGCAAGGGTAATCGCATATCGGTAGGGCCTAAATGTGCGGTGTAGCTACCATCCACCCATTCTACCAAGCCATGAATACAGCTTTGCGGATGCACCACCACGGCAATTTTCTCTGGGGGAAGACCAAACTGCCAATAGGCTTCAATCACCTCTAGCCCTTTGTTTAACAAGGTGGCGGAATCGATACTAATCCGAGACCCCATCATCCATTTGGGGTGTTTCAGGGCTTGGGCGGGGGTAATGGTTGCGAAGGCCTCTAGGGGTAAACGCAGGAACGGCCCCCCCGAAGCCGTGAGCCATAATCGTTCGACATGAGAAAGTTCTTGCCCTTGCAAGCACTGAAACAGCGAGGAATGTTCAGAATCTAACGGCAACAGCTGAGTCAGATAAGGTTGCACCAAATGCCCGCCTGAAACGAAGGTTTCTTTGTTGGCCGTCATTACTAATTTGCCCGCTTGCAAGGCAGCCAAGGTAGGGGGAAGCCCCACCATGCCCACGACCCCCACTAACACATGAGTCGCCTCAGTAAGCGTCGCCAACTGGGTGAGTGCCTCATCCGCATCGTTGCAAAGAATGGTGAGGGGCTGTTCATAGCCCACGGCCTTTAACTGAGCCTGTAACGTTTGACGCTCTTGAGCCGTGGCCACACTCACGAGTTTAGGGTGATACTGCTGAATTTGTTCGAGCAACACCGCCGTGTTCGTATGCCCCGCCAAGGCCAGTACCTCAAAACGTTCGGGGTGCCGTGCTACCACCTGCAAGGTTTGCCGACCAATCGACCCCGTAGAACCCAAAATCACCAAGCGTTTTACCTGCGTAGCATCCACTTGTAAAAAGGCTTGTGCTAATAAGCAATGCGTCTGTCGTTCTTGCAATCCGCCAGTTACGTTATTTGCCTGAGTCACTATTTGGCGGCTCCAATCGCTTTCAGGAACTCTAGCACACCTTTAGCAACGGCCTCGGCGGCTTGCTTTTGACGGGCAGGATTCACTAAACGGTTGCGTTCTTCATCGTTCGATACATAGCCTAGTTCTAGCAAAATAGACGGGGCTTGAGTGTGGTTAATCACATAAAACTTAGCCTGACGCACGCCGCGATCTTTATCGGGCAAGCTACCCGCTAACCGTTGATGCACCGCTCGGGCTAAGGGCAAACTGTGAGGATGGAAGTAATACGTCTCTAGCCCTGCAATGCTAGGGTTGGTACTGGCGTTGTAGTGGATACTAACAAAAGCGTTGGGCTGGGCATTGTTAGAGATTCGAGAAATCTCTGAAAGTTCCAAGAAGACATCGGTAGTGCGAGTCGTAATGACATCAATGCCTAGTTTTTCAAGCTCGGGTTTTAAGAGTTTCAGGGTGGCTAGGGTGAGATCTTTCTCTAGCACGCCGTTACGACTCGTCCCTTGATCTTTACCGCCGTGGCCTGCATCAATCACCACCAAAGGTTTGTTGCTTTGGCGTACCCGTGTGGTTGGCGTAGCTTGTGGGGTCGGCTTGGGTTCTTCAATCAAAAAGGTGAGTTCCACCGCATTTTCTTGAGTGAGTGGCACAGATCGCACATCTTGAATGGGAACCTTAGCATCAAAAATGACGGTAGACCCCTTGGCCGTTTGCACATGGGTGAGCGAATTTAAATAGGGGAACGAGGACACATCAAAGGCCATCGGCTCGTTGGGGGCGGTGACGTTGGCCAAGTTCAACACTAAGCGATTCGTCTTTTCGCCCTGAATGGTGTAATCAATCGGTTGAGTCGCTTCTAAACGCACTTTAACGGGCTGTTTAGCAACATAT
Organism: Vampirovibrionales bacterium; assembly: GCA_046080465.1. GTDB lineage: Bacteria > Cyanobacteriota > Vampirovibrionia > Vampirovibrionales > JAJTHC01 > JBJTUB01. The sequence continues at coordinate 8,105 of JBJTUB010000212.1, forward strand.
TTTGACAAACGTAATTGTGATAGTGTGCTACTTTTTCTACTATTAAAGACATTCAAGTTTTGTTTTAAGTGTGAAGGCAACTTGGTAGGCTGAATTAACAAACTGTTAGGGAAGCTGGCATTGCCAGCCAACACGTCAAAGTTGTTGGGTTCCTCGGTTTCAATCACCACCCGTACAATATCTCGTTGATTTTGCGAGACCCGTACGGTCCAGCCGTTCCACTGGCTTACGCCTGTACTGGGCAACGGCGTTGTGCTGTTTTCTGGCAAGTTAAACAGTGCTTTGGTTACTTGGGCAGGCTGTACATCTAACACAAAGCGGTGGGGCGATTGTAAATAAAACTGGCTTTTAACGGTTAGTTTATTGTTTGTTTTTCCGCTGGCACGCAACATTAACGAGTGCGTATCGGCTTCTAAGCCTTCAATAGCTACTCTATCTTCTTTAATAGGCGTGGTTCTTGGGGAATAACTGGGGGTTTGCGTCCCTTGCAAAGTACCGCCATCGTGGTGGGTTGCCGTTTGAGAAACACTCACGCCCATCGGCAGCAACAGGCGTGTGTTGTCCACCACTTGCCACGATCGAGCCGTGTTAATCGGCACGCCCTCATCCAGTGTAAGCGTGACTCGAACCAAACTCATCAAGGGGCCTTTCAGCTCTTGAAATTCAATGGTTTTAATCCCCTGCTGGCCAATACTGTAACCTTCGGGCAGGGAGGGCTTGATATCTGCAAACGGAAAATCCAGTTGGATTTGTTGGGTTTTAGGCAACAGCTTAACGCTGTAACGCGGGAGCGTCGCTACCAGACTCCCCCCTTGCAAAAGGCGTTCAGGGTAAAGCAACAGCCCCTCGCTGGTCAGTTCAACAGGGGCGGCTTGCAGGCTAGGTGCCACCATGGCGTTACCCGTATTGGCCAAGGCAACAGAAGGCGACACAATCGCTCCACCTAAAAATGCAACACAGAATCCCCCCACAAAGAACGAAAACACGCCCTTCAGCAAAAAGCGTTGTAACGTGTAATACGGCAAGGGGCTAGAGGAGGGCAGGTGGGTCAGGGTCATACAAGGTTCCATCATATTATACCAATTTCATGAATAAAAGGCGTCTGT
>JBJTUB010000213.1:0-6662 GCA_046080465.1 Vampirovibrionales bacterium
CCATATTTTGAGGGAGGATACTTAAAATACGATCCCATTTACTTGCATTCTGCATAAACTCTAGCCTTATTACTGAACAGGAAACACAGCTAGAGCTTACCACAAATACTATCTTAGCACATATGGGGCTTCGCCCCTATATACCCGTTTCCTCAAAGGGATTTATGCAACCAGCGTTCAACCCTTCATTGCACGCCTGAATGGGCTTTTGCAGAGTCTTCTATAGTTACAGTAATTTATTTGCAAACAGCTCCTGGTATAATCTGTGTGAACTACCCCTTGCACCTCGCTATCTTTGATTTATACTATAAAAAGCCTTTTTAGAGAGGTGTCTATAAATCATAATGATAGGTGGTATGCTACTCCATGGATTTCCTCAACAACGCCATGCTTTTCTTGTTGCAAGGCATTAATAATTTCACACATTCCTACGGCTGGGCTATTTTGGTGCTTACCTTGCTCATTCGTTTAGTGTTATGGCCCTTGAATACGGCTCAAACCAAAAGCATGAAAGCCATGCAGACACTTCAGCCTAAAATGAAAGAGATTCAAGAAAAATACAAAGACGATCCTCTACAACTTCAAAAAGAGTTGATGAAAGCCTACGGCGAAAACAAGTTCAACCCACTTTCAGGGTGCTTACCCATGCTCTTGCAGTTACCCGTGTTTATTGCCCTCTACGGTGCGTTAAGCAGCCCCCTGTTTACCCAACTGGCTGGGCAGGAAAGTTTTTTCTTTATTAAGCACTTGCACGGTTCTTTGCATGGTAACGGTGGCATTCCCTTAGATGGTAGCTTGGCCGTGGCTCCTGATCATCTTAACTTTGAGGCAGGGCAAACCATTAAAGTAAAGCTTACGGGGCAACCCACCGAAACCGAATTCAACTTGGGGCAGTTACGCATGAATGATGCCCATAAGTTATTGATGGTTAGCCCCAAGCCTCCGATTGCAGGCGAACCGCTCACCATTACCCTAAACCAAAGCGATTTAGGCTTTGATGAAGCCTATCTAGCCCGTGTAGAGCAGGTGACTGTTACTCTCAACGATACGAAAACCAAAGAAGTCGAAACCGTGGTTCTAAAACCCACCAAAGGTAGCACGACCTTTAAAGCGGAACTGCCGACCACGCAAGCCAACACCAGCTTCCACTGGGATGTGCTGATACTTATTGTGATTTATGGCTTGCTCAGTTGGGCGTATCAACAAAGCATGATGGCCATGAGTGGTCAAAAACCCGACCCTTCCAAGCCGAACGATCCTCAAGCATTGATGAACAAGCTGATGCCCTTGATGTTTACCGTCATGATGTTTGTGATTCCCATTCCTGCAGGGGTTATGCTCTATTTGTTGATGACGATGGTCATGATGGTTGTGCAGAACATGGTGCTTGACGCTCAAGAAAAGCGAGCAGCAGCGAAAGAAGCTCAAGCCACCAAGCCTAGCCTTAGCGTTGTGGATATCAAATCGTAGGAGCCACGTTAGCCCATGACTCGTATCGCTTGTTTTGGCTTGCAATCTACCGAAGAAGCCATTTTACGTCAACTTCAAAAAGCAGGGCGTGAGGTTAGTTTTCACAGCGAAGGCTTAACCGTCAAAAATGCCTCTCAGTTTGCAGAGGTGGAGATTGTTAATGTGCTAAGCTATGCCACCATGGGCGAGGCTCTGTTTTCGCAGTTGCCTAAGCTTAAGCTTGTGACGGTACGAGCCACGGGTTATAATCAATTTGATGTAGCGTATTTAACACGTCGTCGTATTCCTCTCATGAATTCGCAACAGTATTGCGATGCAGCCGTGGCGGAACATGCCTTGCTCTTGATGTTGGCCACCAGTAAAAAACTTAAAACAACGTGGAACAATTCTCAGCACGGCGTGCTTCAGCGTGACGTACCGATGATGGGCATGGATTTACACGGTAAAACCGTCGGCATTTGGGGGGCTGGCACAACGGCTCAACACTTTATGGGCATTTGCCAAGGCTTAGGCATGAATATTCTTGTACATAACCGCCGAACCAAGCCCGAACTGACGGAACGTTACGGTGCCACTTTTGTCGACTTCAACACGCTGTTAACTGAAAGTGATGTGCTTTGTTTGATGGTGGCCGTCACCCCCGAAACACAAGGTCGCTTCAATGCCGAAGCCTTTCAACGCATGAAGCCCACGGCCTATCTTGTCAACGTGGCTCGTGGCCATTTAATCAATCATGCCGATTTATTGACGGCCTTAAACACGCAGCAACTGGCTGGGGCGGGTTTGGATGTCCTGAGTGATGAACCCCTCTTTTTTACCCCTCATCGGGTGGCCCAATTACAAGTTGATTCTACCCAAGCCGTGCTGGCTCAACAATTGTGGATTCAGGAAACGCTCATGCGTCATCCTAAGGTGGTGCATACACCGCATGTGGCCTTTTTTACTCAGGAAGGGGTCACACGCATGACGGAGCAAAGCGTCGAGAATATCGAAGCCTTTTTAGCAGGGCAACCCTTGGTACGGCAAGTCAATCCGTTTTAAACGCTCTACGCTAAATAGTCGACTCTATTTGGCCAATCCCCCACGTTTCCCTTACACTATTAAAAAAGACTCTGCTTTCTTTTCTTTGGAGTTTGTTATGTTTCGTTGCTCATCCTTCCAGCTTTCTTGCGTTTCCTACCTTCGGGGAGGGCTTTTTGCATGCTTGCTAGGATGGATGGTGGCGGGTGTGTTGCTTTACCAAACCAGCGTTGAGGGATGGGCAAAACCCACCAATGACGCAACCGCCCCCACCCTAGCGACAACAGAAACAGACACTGCCGAAACCGTCACTGTCACCCTCCCCCCCGCCTCCTCTTCAGGCAAGCCCGCTGCGGCTACGGTTCAGGCCAGCAAACCCCAGCTAACCTACAGTTACCAGCAGGTACTTTCCGTTAAAGAAGTGATTGACACACAGGCCTTAAAAGATCTTACCCCCCCCCGTGAACGTCTGCTCACGGCCCTAGAGCAAAGCGAGTTGGAATACTTGTGGCAAGCTGTGTTGCAAGCCAACCCCGTGGTTCGTTTTTCTGTAGAAAAAGTGGCCTTACCCATTGAGGCTCAACCCACCCATTCTAGCCAGTTTTTACGTAAAACGCTTAATGTGGCCATTTCAGGCGGGGCGATGGCTTCTACCCTCTTTTTAGGGGCGGGGGCGTATCAAAGCATGGGTATTCTGACAGGGTCGCAAGCGGTACAAAACCTGATTAAGGGTAAAAGCTATGTGGTTTCCAGCCTAACCCCTACCGAACATATTGAGCTAGCCACCTTGGTCGATGATTTAAAACAACGCCTACGGACGCATTATTTTGGGTATCGGCAAAGCTTACTGGCTTGGCAAACGGCACAAGCCTTGGCCGATGCCAAGCAACGTGAAGCACTTCAGCTTCAAAAGCAACAACGCCCCGCTGAAGCCTTTTGGGTGTGGGATGAGTATTACCAACAGTTAGCAAGCGAACAACAGGCTAGCCAACAAGCCTTAGTACACCGTTTGGCCTTAGAACGTATGGCGGGGCCTAGCCCTGTGCAACAGTTGGCTTTGGTGATGCAACCCCAACAATGGCACCTCGCCTATCAAGCCTATCAACAAGGGAAACAACAGCAACAGGGGCAAGCCCCCATGGCTAACACCAGCCCGCCTGCCACACCGTCTAAACCGTCTCTTCAATCGGCAACCAGCACAAAGGCTCCCACCCAAGCAACCGTCTCTTCAGTCGCTACGCCTTCGGCCTCTGCTACGGCTCCCGTGGTGCTGACCCCCTTGATCGATGAAACACGCCCCAAGCTCAAGCCGAACAAAAAGCATCCCCTGCCCCCTACGGCTGATACCAAGCTTGCGAGCCAGCCACGTACGCCGTTGCCTGCCTCGGCTGCTGCCAGCACCCCCTCTGTCAAGCCAGAGATGATTCCCCTACAGCCGTTAGGAGATTCGGCCTTATGATGCCACGATGCCGTTTCGCTTCTCAGCCTCGCTTAACTTGTGTTGGGCTAGGGAGACTTGTTTTATTTGTGTTGCTAGGGTGCTTAGGGTGTAGCTTCTACCTACCGATCCTCACGCCCTGTTGGGCTGTTGCCACCACTCGCCCGCCCAGCCTTCCCCCTTCCAACCTACCTACCACGCCCGCTCAGCAAGCAACGCTTGAAGCCAAGGGCGTTGTGCCGATAGTGTTAAAACCCCAGCTCCCCCCCCAGCAGTTAGTGGCCTTTGAAGCTTGGTTTCAGCAACTACCCCTCAACGAGCAAGCGACCCTACAACAGCAAGCCGAAGAGATTGCCCTATTGCAACAAGCACTCTTAGGGTTGTTAGGCGATGATGCCCCCGAGGCGTTAGGCGATTTAACCTTGTTGTGGCAAGAGGCGGTTCAGCGTTCGGATACCATCAACTATGCGTTAGAGAAACTGGCTCGTAAAGAAGAGCCTAACAAAGCTAAAACCGAGAAAGACTTACAAACCCGCCGTTTAATGAACGGTATGGCACAAATAGGCGGGGCAGCGGCGTCGTTAGTCACGGCGAGTCCTGTAGGGTTGATGAGTGGCTCCTTTATGGGGGAACTACTTTCTAGCACTGCCCCCGATGCCAAAAAACGCCTGAACGATGCCGATATGGTTATTTTAGCCAAGGCGATTGATGAACTGCAACGCCGTGTGTTTGATACCTATTACCAATGGCGACAAACCCAGCAACGCTTGGCCTTGCTCAACGATCATGTGCGTACCCTGCAACAGGTGCAAGCCCAAGCCCTAAAGCAAGCCCCCCTTACGGAGGTTGCCACCCTGCAACGCAGTACCACGCATGTACTACAAGGCCTAGAACGTGAACACCTACAGCTAGAACAGCAATTGCTTCAGCATCGTCAGCACATGCAAGCTTTAGCGGGAATGGAAGTGTTGAGCAAGCTTAGCCTAAACAAACAAGCGGGGTCATGATTTATACCATTTCACAGATTGAATAGCGTAAGAACTGGTTTCTTTTTCGGGGGCAACGGGGGCGTTAGCCCCCATTAATAAACCTAGGGGGGAGCGTTGTAGAGAGGTTTTTCACAAAGATGATCTTGCGTAAGAATTGAGATTGTTCCTCCTCACTGTGGTGGCGAACGCCCCGGCCTCTCTACGTCACCGCAGGTGACACAAGGCGACAAGCGTAGGGATACACAATTTAAGTTTTTAATTGGTATTAGCACAACTAAACAAGCTAATGGGTTTTATGCTAATGAATTGTTAGTTTTTTTAGAAACGTAAACTGCAAACCTATTTTTAAAACAAAAAATATTGTAAGAGAGAGAGAGAAAGCTAACCCATATGATGATGGCAGTCAATGGCTTTGGCCCCCAATTTACGTATAATCCGTATGGTAACCCGTATGCTGCAGGCATACCAAGCGGGGCATTCATGCAACCTTATGGTTTCGGTGGCTTTGGTAATCAATTTGGGATGCCGTTTGGTAATCCTTACGGTGGCTACAATACCTTCCAAACCAATAATCCAGCCGTTAGCTACAACACAGGGTTTAATGGTGCGGTGCCTGGTTATGGCTTCGATAGTGCGGTTGCCCCGACGGTGTTTCAAACGCCCGTGAGTGGGAATGGTCAGTTGACGGTTTTAAACCCTGCCCGTGGTGAACAAGATAGCTATGCCCTACAAACGGGTAATAACTGGGGCAGGCAAGGAGCTTTTATGGGATCTGCCATTGGGGCCGGACTTACGGCCACGGCGTTAACCGTCTTAGGTTCCACTATTGGGCGAATAGGAAATGGAGCCCTAAACCGACTGGTGGGTGCCAAGGGGGCCTTGTTACTGATGGGCATTGGCACGGTGGCAGGGGGCTTAATAGGCAACCAACACGGCGAACGCCTTGGCCAAACGTGGGGTAGCCAAACCTATGTGGGCTTAGATTATGCCGATAACGGCCACCTAGGCGACAACAGTTACTACGTGCAACGTAATGGACAATTTATGTAACAACCAGAAGCTTACTTATTTATTGAGATCGTTGTAGTTAAGAGAAAGAAAGAGAGAGAGACTTTATGAACATTTTTATGAACATTGGTGGTATGATGAGAAGCGTTGGAAAGGCTTTGACAAGTCAAACGAGTAAAAAAATCAGCTGTGGTGTACTGAGTTTAATCGCCAATGGAGATCCCCTACCCACGCTTTCGGATGATGCACGTAGAGTCATAGATGCGATGATTAGGGCTAATGGGTCAGCAGTTGTTCGAAAGCAAACATCAAATCCCAACGCTTCTAAAATACCCGAACTGTTACGGCAATATGCTGGCGAACTTCCCCGTCTAGTTCCTTCATAGAAACGCTTTCTTTTTTGGGGGGCAATGGGGGCGTTAGCCCCCGTTAATAAATCGAGAGTATTAACTAAAAGCTGTTTTGAAAAAAGTCTTCTAAACCTAGACTAACTCTTTTTAAGTTGTTAAACATCAGTAGAATTACTAATAAAAACAGGGGTATCTAGGGGCGAAGCCCCTAGAATAACTCAGGGGGGAAAGTTGTAGAGAGGGAGGAACGGCCTCTCTACGTTGCCCAGAGGGCAACTTAAGGCAGGGGACTAACATTGTTTGTAAACAACCTTTAGTTAACACTCTCAATAACTCTAGGGGGGAGCCTTTGAGAGGTTTTTCACAATGAGGATCTTGCGTAAGAAT
>JBJTUB010000214.1:0-2217 GCA_046080465.1 Vampirovibrionales bacterium
CCCGTGAAAACGAACGCTTGCAAACGGCGGAAAAACAAAAGCTACCGTTGAATGTGGATTTTCGGCAGATTCAACAAATACGCATCGAAGCACGGGAAAAGCTGATGAAGTTTAAACCTACCTATTTAGCTCAAGCTCGCCGATTGTCAGGGGTGAACCCCGCCGATGTTCAAGCCTTGCAACTGCTGATGGCCAGCAACCGCCTCCCCCTCCTCACCAACCTCGAAGCCCATTCGGGCGTGTAATAAGGGGCATTCGCCCACGCAATGAGGGCCGTTCGGCCACGCAATGAGGTACCGAACGTTGGCTGCGTTAAACGGAGAGTAGGTATTGCGTTCCTGTGGGGGTTTTAGCGTCAGGATACTGTATTAAACAGTGTGTTAAATGGCCTGCAATTCCTCGATACGTTCTTGCACAAAGGCTCCGTGTTGGCTAGCGGGTTTGCGGTGCAAGTAGTTGCGATACCACCACAACGCCTGCCGTTCTTTACCCAGCCCATCGTTCGCCAAAGCCAAGCCTAGCATGGCCTTAGCCAATTCAGGGAAGGTTTCTAGCACGGCCTTAAAATAGCGTTCCGCCAAGGAATATTGACCCAACTGCAAGGCACAACTGGCCAAGTTATTTTGGGCGGGGGCATGGTTAGGGCAACTTTTCAATACGATGTGATACCGTAGCATGGCGGTCTCTAACTCGTCTGCTTCTTCTAAGAGTACGCCTAGGGCAAAGCCCGCTTCCACATGGCTGGGGGTCACTTTTAAGGCTCGTTCATAAGCCTGCTTACTTGCTTGGTGATGATGGCATTTCTCATACGCCACGCCTAAATAATACCAATAATCGGCATTGAAACTGTTGCTTTGGCACAAGCGTTGAAACACCACCACGGCATCGTCGGCTTCGCCTGCGTGTAGCAACCGCTGCCCCAAGGCAAAATGAAGCGGTTGTTGCTTCGGGGTTAAACGAGGCGAGGGCGATCCTGCATCCACGGTTTCTGTCAAACCTGTAGCGTGCTGATGTAACGAGCGTTGCTGGCTCAGTTGGGCTAGGTGGCGATACTGATCTTCCAAACTCAAGGGTTGATTCGGTTGTCTTCCATGGTGCATGGGTTTCTCTCTCTCGTGGCTTATAGAAACCTCTGCAAAAGCCCCCATCGGCGAACTTTCTGTGTCAACTCAAGCCATTTATCGGTTATGTACTTCTGTGTACACGCCCTCTAAGCCGTTTTCGTTTCCTTGAAATTTCATCCGCTTGAATCTTTTGCAGAGCCTTCTATACTCGTTCACTCTCTCATTCAGTTTCTAGTATAAAGTGTGACAAACCCGAATATGCAACACCTCCACCAAACAGGGTAGGTCGTTGGGTGGATAGAGGTATGGTTGTCTGAGTAGATAAGTCTTTAGTTGGTGGGTGCCAAGCGGGGAGGGCTTCCGCCTGTGCGATGAATACCCAACAGTCTAACCTTTTACGCAAGTTCTATTCATGCGAGAGCGGATGCTCCCCCTTAACCACACTTTGGCCTTCAGAGCTACGCAATTCAGGCCAAAGGGTACATTTACTCACCGTTTTACGCAATCAGCATTCATCCATTTATTGCGTGGGCGAACGCCTCGGCCTCTCAACGTTGCCCGTTAGGGCAACTTACCACCAAGCTGAGACGTTTCCACTATACAAAACCATTTATTCGGCCACGCAAGCCCCTAAAAAAAAACCTTGCTTTTAAGGGCAAGGTCTGGACTTTTCTGTAGGTTGGGAGTAAAAAAATCATTTTTTATAGTTATTAATATAGTACAAACAAATCGAAATGCAAGCACTTTTTTAAAAATTGTCATAGAAACGTCATATTGAAGACAACATTTTGAAAACATCTTTTGTTATACCATTTTTAGAAATGAAGGGCGTGTAGGTTATTTCTAGGAGCCTAGACTCGCGGATAGACTCGCGGATGAGTGCGGTGTACAGAGACGACCCCTAAGCTCATCGAGAATCGTAGCGACACCGAAAGCGGTAGATGCCCTTTATTTATAAAAATGGTATTAGAAAGAGGGAAACACAGGCGATACCTAGGCTGGTGAAATCCCTCACCCCAGCCCTCTCCCTAAGGGAGAGGGAGTGAATGGGTCTAAAAATGCCTTAAATCCAAGCCTTCGGCCACAAACACGGTACGGCTAGGGTCTTGTTCCAGCTCAGTGGTGGCTTGCATAACGCCCACCTGCGTGGCTG
>JBJTUB010000215.1:0-2966 GCA_046080465.1 Vampirovibrionales bacterium
GCACACTGGTGGGAAAATAAGCCTCATCCATTAACCCCCCAATGCGATAGGTGGAATAGGGCGAGGCAAACTCGTTAAACGTTGGGGCAAGGGCAGTCGGAAGAGTGGTCATGGGGGTGGGCGTCACTTTCTGTATCATCAACAGAACAAGCATTGCTAGAGAGGAAAAGGCAACACATAAAGCCATTATACCTAATACAACACCATTCCGTCAATTTACAGAAAAATCTTCTTAAGAGATTAACAACTTAGCCATAAAAATAGTAATATCGGGGTGTGTATGGCCGTTAGCGCCCCATTTTTCAAGCAACGGCTCAAAGCCTGCTTTTAAAAACATGCCTTTACTTAATAATTTAGGTGTGGTTTCCATATAGGCATAACGGTAGCCCAAGCTTTGCACTTCCCTTAAGGCAAACTGTAGTAATTTACTGCCTAAGCCTTTACCACGACATTCAGAGCGAAAGTACCACTTGGCCATTTCCACCTTGCCTTCGGTTGGATGCGTGCCTTTTAAGTGCTCGTAGCCACCCATGCCCAGCACCAAGCTTGGATTTTCCAAGGGAGTCACCACGTAAAACTGACACCCTGTGGTTCGGTCTCGATACGCACTGAGTTGTTGTAGTTCGGGGTCGGCAGCGGCACAGTTTTCACCACTAACGCCAAACTCGGCCAGAGTTGTGGTTACCAAGGCCTGCACTTGAGCATCATCGCACTTGGCCAGCGGTCGTACGGCATACAAGGCTCCGTGAGCCTGCAAAACGGAAATGCTACTCCCTGCATGAGGAAAGCACGTATCAACATGAGCTTGAATCATAAGCTATCAACAACTCCATGGTGGATTATGTAGTATTTAAAAAGTCTTTTAAAAAACGAAGTGTGAGTGAAACAAAAAGGCTATTGTCTGATGAACGCATGTATAGTCTCTTAAAAAATTTCTTTTGCATGTCTATACGTTGTCGCTACGCCCCATTTGTTCAGTCATGTAGTTCTGTCTACACTTCTTCACAAACGGGTCTAGGCTCCTAGTCTAGCCTATGCCTAAAAAACTTTTTAAAAAACTATAAAAAGCAAAAAATACCGGTGGTCAGAGTTGAACTGACATGGGTTCCCCCGCTCGATTTTGAGTCGAGTGCGTCTACCATTTCGCCACACCGGCATTTCAAAGCCTGTATTTGATTATGTACTTATTTATAAGCGAAACAAAAACCAAATGCAAGGATTTTTTATAAACGCTTCAAACCCACGCGTCCTAAGCCGACAAGCTAAACTGATGACTCAAAAATTGACGCACCCACAACGAGACCGAGCTAGATTGCTGTAGCCACTGTTGTACCTCGTACCGATACCCTAAACGCAACACTGCCATGGTGGCTAAACTAACCTGTGCCGTGTGGGGGCTAGCCAAGTAAGGCAATAGCTGCTTAGCGTTGGGAGCCAAATGAACCAAGGCTTGCTCGATTGTCGCCAGAGAGGCATCCGACGCCAAGGCTTGTGCGAACAATGTATCTACCTGATGCTGGCTTGATGGAGGCGTAGAGAATGCGTTTGCATACCCTCGGCGATATGTTTTAAACGTCGATAAACTGGTCGTTGGCGATGCCTCAGACGCAGGCTTAACGACAGAATTGGATGAACTCAACACGGCAGACATCATCATCATGGTAGGGGTCTTAGTACTTTCCAAGGGAGGCAGCTTTTTGGAGGGAAGGGTTGTAAACATAACCAATAGCTTAAACATCACAACATGCTTATAGTATGCCACCCATGATGCATGAACACAAGTGGGCTACCCTACCCATAAGCCATAGGGCATATAAATATCTTTATATGGCTTTATCTTTACCAATAGCTGTGCTATAGTAAACACACGCTACAAGGGCGTTCGCCCTGTTTCTCTAACGCTCTAGCGACGATATCCTCGCTTCTAGCCCACCCAACGAATTTAAACGTTTTTTTACTAGCTCTTTATCTCTTCTTTACATGAAATGCGGTTTACTTGTTATGCTACCCACGGCGTTACGCTCTTTAATTGATTCCCTTAGCCAATTACCCAGCGTGGGGCCAAAAACGGCTCAACGCTATGCCATTCACTTACTAAAACAACCCCAGCACCAAGCCCTAGGCTTAGCCACGGCCTTACAACACCTACACCGTGATGTAGGGTTTTGCTCGCAGTGTTTTCACTGGGCCGATGCCAGCCAGCACACAGGCAGTAGCCCCTTGTTGTGCGATATTTGTAAAAACCCCAAACGACACACCCACAGTATTTGTGTGGTAGAAACCCCGCAAGACGTGTATGCCCTAGAGCGGATGCAAACCTTTAAAGGGACTTATCACGTTCTAGGGGGGCTTATTTCTCCGTTAGCGGGGGTGGGGCCAGAACACTTGACCCTTCGCCCCTTGTTGGAACGCCTACAACAGAGCGATGCCCCCGAGCTAGAGCTGGTGTTAGCCTTGCCTCCTTCGGCAGAAGGGGATACCACCAGTTTGTATATTGCAGGGTTGTTGAAGCCCCTGAACTTGGGGATTCAGCTAACACGCTTAGCCTACGGCCTACCCGTGGGGGGGGATTTGGATTACGCCGATCAACTGACGCTTGCCAAGGCCTTTGCGGGTCGTACCCAGCTTTAAGAAGTGATAGAAAGCTCTGCAAAAGGGTTTGCCGAGGGTTCTAAGTCCTTTGTTTCGCATTGCCCTACGGGCAATATTGAGAGGCCGGGGCGTTCGCCCCCACAGTGAGGAGGAACCATCTCAATTCTTACGCAAGATCCTCATTGTAAAAAACCTCTCTACAACGCTCCCCCCTGAACTATTCTAGGGGCTCCGCCCCATATGTGCTAAGATAGTATTTGTGGTAAGCTCTAGCTGTGTTTCCTGTTCAGTAATAAGGCTAGAGTTTATGCAGAATGCAAGTAAATGGGATCGTATTTTAAGTATCCTCCCTCAAAATATGGAGGCGTTAGCTT
>JBJTUB010000216.1:0-3116 GCA_046080465.1 Vampirovibrionales bacterium
GGGGGATTGCCACGCCTAACGGCTCGCAATGACGAGTAGAGAGAGAGGGGGTAATAGGATTGTTGCAGAGGTCTTTATATACTAATATAAAAACAGGCTTTGCCACGCTTGAGAACGGCGTCTCTAGGGGTGGGTAGTAAAATCGATAAGGGTGCGGGCTAACTTCGTCGGTCGTCGCCAACAGAAGAGCCACTGCTAGAACGAGAAGAATCGTGGTGCATTAAGCACGCCCCTGCTACATTTTGTTGATGTAGAGCGTGAATCCAATCGGTTGTTGGGTGGTTGTGATAACGCATCAATCGTTCAACTCGCTAAAACTTTTTCTGTAACCTCATAAAACTAACACTGTAGTAACTTAAAAAGTGACTCCCACTATAAACAAAGCAGTTCTGTGTGTCAAGGGGGAGCATTCGCTCTTGCATGAATAGAACTTGCGTAAAAGGTTAGGCTGTTGGGCATTCATCGCACGGGCGGAAGCCCTCCCCGCTTGGCACCCGCCAGCTAGAGGCGAAAGCACTAAAAAAAACTGGCTCCCTGTAGCGGTATAGTCGCTTCTGTGCAGAAGATTGCCACGCTTCGCTCGCAATGACACAGGGGTTAAGCTTTCATGCTTTTGCCCTGCGAACGAGCCTTAGTGCAGGGCTAAAATGGGTTATAAAGCAAGACTTTGTAGCGTTTTGGCTAACGTGGGCTGTTGCATCAATTCATCTTTAAACTTATCAATGGCATACACCATGGTACTGTGTTTACGATTCCCTAAAAAACGGCCAATTTGCGGAAAGCTCCAGTGGAGTTTATCCCGTAGTAAATACGCCGTCATGCTACGAGCATGGGCCACCTCTTTACTACGTAAAGGGCCAAGAATATCGGCCTCATTGACGTTGTAGTGCTTGGCCACCACGGCCAAAATACGATGCTCGTTGATAGCCCGCTCGGAGGCCTCTTGGCCAAATAACTGCTGTGCCTCTTCAAGCGTAAAGCTTTTTTCCAACAGCAAACACTGAGCCGTTAGTTTGTTAAACGCCCCTTCCAGTTCACGAATATTGGCATCAAAGGTTTGAGCTAAAAAGGTGAGTACCTCTTCTTCTAAGTGAAAACGGAGGGTCATGCCTTCTCGCTGGGCTTTTTTACGCAAAATGGCCTTGCGGGTTTCCACATCGGGTAGTTCAATATGAGCCAGCAAGCCCCATTCAAACCGTGACACCAAGCGTTCCTGTAGTTGCACTAGCTCTTTTGGGGGGCGATCGCAGGTTAAAATAATCTGCTTGTTGTGCTGGTGTAAGGCGTTAAACGTGTGAAAAAGCTCTTCCTGTGTTTTATCCTTCCCTTCAAAAAACTGAACATCATCGATAATTAAGGCATCAATTTTTCGGTATTTATCCCGAAAGGCATCCAGTTTTTTGGTGGCCAAGGCCTGAATCATATCGTTGGTAAACTCTTCGGCGGTGGCGTATAGCACACGCAAGTTAGGTTGATGCTGCAATAAATAATGGCCAACGGCTTGTGCCAAGTGGGTTTTTCCTAACCCCACCCTACCATGCACAAAAAACGGATTGTAGGCAATCCCTGGTTGTTGGGCAATTTGTTGGGCGGCGGCATGACAAAAACGGTTACCTTGCCCTGCCACAAATTGTTCAAAGGTGTAGCGGGGGTTCAGCTTGGCACGGTTGCTTTGCGGTGTCCAAGCCCGATGAGCATCAGCACTGATGGCAATGGCCTGCATTTTTAGTAGGCGTTCGGCCTCTGCTTGCGCTTCGTGGGGGCTTAGGTTGCTGGGGGCGAGGGGTTGTGGCTGGGAGGTATGGCGTGCTTGTAGGGTGCTGGCCGTAATCAGCGGAGCTTCGCCAACCGTTAATACCAGTTTAAGGGGGTAGCCTACCAAGCTGGAGAGGGTTTGCTCGATGACCGATTTATAGTGTTTCTGAATATAGTCGCAGTTGAATCGGCTAGAGGCCAGTAGCGTGATGCTGCCTTGTTGAGCCTCTAGGGCATGAGGCACCAAGGGGTGAATCCATGTTTGTAAGGCACTGGGGGTTACTTGGGGTTCGATACGTTTTAAGGCTTCGCCCCATAAGTCGTTTAGGGCTTGGGTGCTGGCTTGTAGCTCGGGGGGCAACTCCAAGGGTTCACTTGGGGCAAGGATGGCTTCAAGTGTGGTGGCAACAGAGGAGAGAGAGGTCATCATCATGCGGGGTAGGGGGCTTTACTGATTCTGAAACAAGGTGTATTCGATGAATGGCACAAAAACACATTCAATTATAATCATGAGACAAGACAACTTCAAGTAACAAAGCTTGAAGCAGAGGGTTGCAGATTGTTACAGAATAAAAAATGTAACAAAATGTAACAGATTGGGCTACTGCTGGCAATATTACCAGCGGGGTGGTTTTTATTTAGGTTCGATACCTTATAGTGTGCGTTTTTATGGTAGTTGGCGTTGTGTTTTTGCTTGCTTGTGCGGGGGATAAGATAAATGCGTTTTCAAGAGATTTGTACTAAGCGGTTTATGATGCAGGAGTCCTCTCCTTCTTTGACTCGTACAGAGATAGAAAATCACGCCTTTGGCAATCAAGATTTGCTAGAGCGTTTAGAGCAGTATTTGGATGCCTTTATCGCCTCGCCCATGAGCCAAGCCTTGCTAGCATTAGAGCAACGCTTGGTGCAGTTACCCTTGGTAGAGGACCCCCCTCCGCCTTGTGTTTAATCGAGTGAATTAACTGTTTTGAGAGTATTAACTAAACGCTGTTTTGAAAAAAGTTGCTTTTTAAGATATCTGTGATATGCTAGCTTAAAGGACAATTTAATAATTTTGATGTATGCTTTTTAAATTAATAGTTCATTCTGCTCACTTTTTATTTTTAATATAGGGAATCATAGGACATGGCTTTGTCATTATACACTAGCACGCCTTTCAGAGAGCCTGCGTTACTTGCTTGTTCATCTGCTGAAGCGGTGATGTCAGGACATTAAAGCGTGTGTGACAGATGGAACTATTCAAAAGGAGATGCTGTCACAAATCTTTCCACAGGATATGCTCATTGTCAAGGGAACATCGAATGAGACATTGAAGTCCTTTGTTGGCGATGAGTGTCAGGTCTTTGCATCCGGTATCGTCG